>CANHCD010000024.1 GCA_947458795.1 Cyclobacteriaceae bacterium
CCTGATCTAAATATATTGGTGTATTCAGGAACCCAGCGCAACAAGGATCCTTGGAAATTTCGAGGCTACGATGTCGTGCTCACCTCCTATGGCATCGTGCGAATGGACGTGGACCAGCTGAGCGAATTTTACTTCAACTATGTGATCTTGGATGAGTCGCAGGCGATCAAAAATCCAAACTCCAACATTGCGACAGCAGTCAATAAACTGAAAAGCAAGCGCCGGCTGATTCTTACGGGTACCCCTGTAGAAAACGGCACCATGGACCTTTGGTCCCAGATGAACTTTGTAAATCCAGGGCTTTTGGGCAACCAACTGATATTCAAAAAGCAGTTTCTCCATCCCATCGAAAAGCAGCATGACAAGGAGAAAGCCTCCCGCTTGCATGCGATGATCAAGCCCTTTATTCTTCGCCGCCTAAAATCTCAGGTGGCCAAAGACCTGCCCGAAAAAATTACCAACATCAAATATTCGGACATGACTGCCGCTCAGGAAAAGGTGTACGAAGAGGTAAAAAGCTACTACCGAGAAAAAATCATTGGTGAACTGGCAGGTACAGGGAGAGGTAGCCAGCAGTTTACGCTCCTTCGCGGGTTAACTCAGCTGCGGCAGATCGCCAACCATCCAAAGCTAGTTCGCGAAGATTACACTGGGGAATCGGGAAAGCTGGAGGACATTACCTACATGCTTCAGGAAACCATTTCAGAAAACCATAAGGTTCTTGTTTTTAGCCAATTTGTTCGCCACCTATCGATCGTTCGAGAATTTCTAGATCGGGAAAATATCCCCTATGCCTACCTAGATGGCGCCACCAAAGACCGGCAGAAACAGGTAGAAAAATTCCAAACGGACGACAGCTGCAAGGTATTTTTGATCTCTCTCAAAGCGGGTGGGGTCGGACTCAACTTGACCAAGGCTGAATATGTATTTCTACTTGACCCTTGGTGGAATCCTGCCGTCGAAGCTCAGGCCATCGACCGGGCACACCGAATTGGCCAAGAAAACAAGGTCATCATCTACAAGTTTATCAGCCGTGGATCAGTAGAAGAAAAAATCATGGCGCTTCAAGATCGAAAACTTGCCCTGGCAGGAGAGCTAATCAGCAATGAAGAAAGCTTTATGAAGAGCCTAGACAATGACGATATCCGTGCATTGCTCGACTAACCTCTAAACCCGTTCGCCTGAACAGTTTTTGCAGGACGAAAACGGGTTAACGCGAAAAAATCCCTCCAAAAGGGTGGGTTTTTATTTTATCCTATTGATAGTCAATCAGGTACCCTAAGTTGCCAATTTCTTAACTATAATTTATTATACAAATTGGCGGAGAGCTGGAGATATTTTTCTAAATTTTATCAGCAATCACCCCTATACTTTTCCTGCAGATGCCTAAAGCCAAATCCGATAAAGATCGGAAAATCTTTGTTCTGGATACTTCCGTAATCCTGTACACCCACAACTCCATCATGAACTTTGCCGAGCACGACGTGGTCATCCCGATCACCGTACTTGAGGAGCTGGATCAATTTAAAAAAGGCAACGATACCAAAAATTTTGAGGCCCGAGAGTTTATCCGACTGCTAGATAAACTATCTCAAGATCACATGATCCACGAGTGGACCCCCTTAAATGGGAAAACGAAAGGAAACTTCAAGGTTTTGATGAACCCTGACAATAACCTGAATGCCAACATCATTTTTGGAGAGGAAAAGAACGACCATAAGATTCTGAATGCTGCGCTCTACCTCAAGCAGCACGAGAAGGACCGGAAGGTCATCCTCGTGTCCAAGGACATCAACTTACGCCTAAAGGCAAAGTCGTTAGACATCCTTGCTGAGGATTACGAAACAGGGAAAATCAAAAACATTGTTGAACTAGAAAATACGGGTAAGTACCTTTTAGAGGACTTGGATCCCCTAGCCATCAACACCCTATATGATCGTGGATCTATTGAAGCTAAAGTGATTCTTGGAAATCGGAAACGAAAAGCGAATGCCTTTTACATTTTAAAGAGTCAAAAACAATCGGTTCTCGCCTACTACAATTCAGATGAAAATGTCCTCAGCCGAGTGGACAAGCAACTGGCTTACAACATCAAGCCTCGAAATGCAGAACAGACCTTTGCACTCCATGCCATCCTAAATCCACGCATCAAGCTTGTCTCCATCCAAGGGGTGGCCGGAACAGGAAAAACCCTACTTGCCTTGGCAGGTGCCTTGGAGCAGCGGCGTGAATACAAACAAATCTTCTTGGCTAGACCCATCGTGCCGCTATCCAATAAGGACATTGGCTATTTGCCGGGGGACATCAAGTCCAAACTCAATCCCTACATGGAGCCGCTATGGGACAACTTGAAGTTTATCCAAAATCAATACAAGGAGACCGATAAGGAATATCAAAAAATCACCGAGCTGGTCAACCAGGAAAAACTAGTCATCCAGCCACTTGCCTACATACGTGGAAGATCCCTATCCAACATTTTCTTTATCGTCGATGAGGCTCAAAACCTCACACCTCACGAAATCAAAACCATCATTTCGAGGGCTGGAGAAAATACGAAGATCGTTTTTACAGGGGATGTATTCCAGATTGACACCCCCTACCTCGATGCACAATCCAACGGATTATCCTACCTCATCGATCGGGTAAAGGATCATCCGCTCTATGCACACGTGAAACTGGAAAAAGGGGAGCGCTCTGAGCTGGCCAATTTGGCAAACGATTTACTTTAAGGAGGTGACATTGGGAAACCAAATTGCTGGGTCCCCTAGCTTAAAAAGGAATCAGTTGGCTTCGGTGTATTTTTTATACTGATCGAGGATGGTTTGCCATCCTTGGGCCTGAAGTTCGTGGGGGTTTTCATTTTCGGCATCGAAAATCACCTGTACTTCGGTCTTCCCTTCTACCTCGGTAAATCGAACACTGACTTCTCGATCGTCGGACAGCTTGAAGGTAAAGCCCTCGTCAGGCAACAGCTCGGTGTAGGTGCCTTCAAAGTCAAAGCCAAAATCTGCAAATTTAGCCTCCATACGGGTGAAATATTTCCCTCCCACAACCAAGTCATTGCTCGCTCGGGGGCAATGCCACTGATCAGAAGCAAAATTCCAATTGACAATATGCTCTGGCAGGATATAGTAGTCCCATGCTTTTTTCTTATCTGCTGAAATTAGTGCGGTAACGGTAATTTTTTTGAAGGACATAATGCGTTTTAATGGGAATTGGGAAGTTACAAACTCATCATTTCTTTGAAGCTGCCTGTCTACGGCTGACTTCGATCCGGTCTACTCCCATCCCGGTGAGGAATTAACCTTTCTCCGTATGGGATTTGTAATTAGTTAAAATGGATTGCCATCCAGATTGTTGAAGTTCCAAGCTATTCTCGTTTTCTGCATCAAAGCTAATTTGGACCAAGGTTCCTTCAGGCAAGTCGCTAAACGAAATATCAGCTTCTCGTTGATCCATGAAAACATACTTGATTTTTTCGAGCAAAACTACCTCAGTAAACACCCCTTCAAAGTCAAAACCAAAACTTCCATCCTTGGCTTCCATCCGCCAAGAAAACTTTCCCCCAACGACCAAGTCAGAACTGGCTGCCGGGCAGCACCAGTCGTCGGAAGCAAAATTCCACTGCGTGATGTGGTTGGGCTCAGTATAATTGGTCCAGGCTTTAGTTCGGTCTGCCAATACGGTCTCTTGAATGGTGATTTTGCTAAATGGCATGTCCTCTTTTTTGAAATTAAAATAAAGCTAAGGTTGAGAAACCGCTGGCTTGTAACTGGAAGCCGCCCTCTTACAAACTCATCATTTCCTTAAACCGTGCCGCCTGTCTACGGCTGACTTCGATCCGATCTCCTCCCTTGAGGGTGACTACGAGACCCCCGTTAAACCAAGGTTCGATGGCCTCCACCCAGCCCAGGTTGATGATGTGTTTGCGGCTAGCTCTGAAAAAGGATTTTTCATCCAAGCGCTCATCCAAAGCATTCAGAGACTTGTGGATCATAGGTTTGAAGTTATCAAAATACACTTTGATGTAGTTGCCATCGGATTCAAAAAGACGCACATTGGACAGTCGCACAAACCAGCAACGGTCCCCGTCCTTTACAAAAACCTGATCTTCTAAGGTCAGTTTCTTCTGGCTACCCAACCCTTCTTGTTCTTCTCGCTTGGCTATGCCCTCCATTTTTCCCTGAAGCTTCAACACCGCATCTTCCAATCGCTTCGGTTCGATGGGCTTGAGTAAGTAATCCAGCGCATTCACTTGGAAAGCCTTCAATGCATACTCGTCGTAGGCAGTGGTGAAGATGACATGAGGCAAATTATCCAACTCTTCCAAGAGGTCAAAGCCTGTTTTCTCAGGCATTTGAATGTCTAAAAAAATAACATCCGGGTGGAGCTGATCGATCTTTTCTTTAGCATCCTCCACATTCACAGCTTCACCTACCACTTCCACTGTTTCCAGCTGATTCAATAAATTGATTAGCTCCTTGCGGGCTAAGCGTTCGTCGTCAATTACTAGGGCTCTCATATCAATCGAGTTAATTAGTCTAAAGTAAGTCTTTGTTTCGGTATTTTTATTTCTGTAATCACAAATTGGGTTCCAGAGTTGAAGATTCGGAAGCTTGCCTTATCGCCATAGAGCAGCGCCAGACGTTGTTGGGTATTGTCTAACCCATGCCCTTCTTCTTCTCTTCGTTTGCTTGCCGGCAGTGGGGCGTATTGGCCACTATTTTTTACCTGAATGTACAGTTCTTCCTGCAGGCCTTCTCTACATTTAATTTCAATCAAGCCTCCTTTGACCAAATTAGAAATCCCATGTTTGATGGCATTTTCCACAATGGTCTGCAGCATCATTGGGGGAATCTTATAGCCGTAAGCTGCCTGTTCAATCTGGTAATCAACCTGTAGGCGCTCTTCAAAACGGATGGACTCCAAGGCTAAATAATCCTTCACCGTGTCCAGCTCATCCGCAAGGTCTATCACCTGCTTTTTGTCCAGCATCAGGGAAAAACGAAGCATGTTCGAAATTCGAGTAATGGCAGATTTCGCTTTGACAGGATCTTCGTCTACCAAAGCACGAACCGAATTCAAGGCATTGAATATAAAATGAGGGTTGAGCTGACTCTTTAAATGGTTGAGCCGTATCTCACTGATTTTTGCCTCGTAACGAAGGGTCGTGTTGTAATTGTCCAAAAAATGAAACACAAAGTAGAGAAGCACCCAAAACCCGTAGTAGAGAAAACTCACAAACAAGTTGACCGAAATCACCAAGGCCCGAAAATCGAATCCAGGGTTTAGCGTGCCAAAAGCCAAATTGATCAGCACCTGAGCCAAGACATTGCTTACCGCCATTACGCCTACCGCTACAAGAACTTGAGCGATCAAACGGAAGATTCCTAAACGAAACCAGCCGTATGATTTGATAAGTAGTCGGAAAGCATGGGTAGAAAGCAAGTAAAAAGCAGCCAAGGCAACAAAAGCCCAAGCTTGCAGGGGAGAAATCCCCTCAGATAAAGAAGCAAAAAACACGTTGACAAAAGCAAAGCTTCCCCAGCCCAATACTTGCAATAGCCAATAGAGTGTGCTCCTGTTCATACTTGCCAAAGTTAACCAAGGAAACCTAGGTAGGCTTCCCAATTTGATAAGAGGGCGAACGGCTTGATTTTAAGCCTATTTTCAGCGATGTAATTCCTGCTTCAAGAATCTTCCGGTATGGCTTTCCGGGTGAGCAGCCACTTTTTCTGGGCTCCCCTGCACCACCACCGTACCTCCTTTATTGCCACCCTCAGGCCCCATATCGATCAGGTAGTCTGCCACCTTGATCACATCCAAGTTGTGCTCGATGACCAAGACTGTATTGCCCTTATCCACTAGTTTCTGAAGTACATTCATCAACAAGTCAATGTCTTGAAAATGCAAACCCGTAGTCGGCTCATCCAAAATATAGAAGGTTTTGCCTGTGTCTTTTTTGGACAATTCCGTGGCCAACTTCACCCGCTGCGCTTCGCCTCCAGAAAGGGTAGTGGCATGCTGCCCAAGGGTAATGTAACCCAAGCCCACCTCACTCAGGGTGGTGATCTTTCGCAGGATTTTGGGTTGAAACTCAAAGAATTCTACCGCCTGCTCCACCGTCATGTCCAAGACATCGGAGATCGACTTTCCTTTAAACCGCACCTCTAGAGTTTCTCTATTGTATCGCTTCCCCTTGCAGGTCTCGCATGGAATGTGCACGTCAGGAAGGAAATCCATTTCCACCAGCTTCATCCCTGCCCCTTCACAATCCTCACATCTACCCCCCTTCACGTTGAAAGAGAATCTTCCCGGCTTGTAGCCTCGAATTTTGGACTCAGGAAGCTCCGTAAACAGCGTTCGAATGTCCGAAAACATGCCCGTGTAGGTCGAAGGATTCGATCTAGGAGTTCGGCCAATGGGGCTTTGGTCCACCTCAATCACCTTGTCCAACTGCTTTAATCCATCTATGCGGTCAAATGGCATCGGCTCCTTCTTGGAGTTGTAAAACTCCCGATTAAGCAAAGGAAATAAGGTCTCGTGAATTAAGGTACTCTTACCACTTCCGGATACTCCAGTAACCACAATTAAGGTTCCCAAAGGAAAGGCTACCGTTACATTTTTCAAGTTATTGCCATGCGCACCCTTCAAGACCAACTGCTCTCCAGTTCCTGCTCTTCGGGTACTCGGAATGTCCAAACCAATTTTTCCTTGCAGGTAGCGTGCCGTCACCGAATCAGAGGTTAAGAGCTGCTCCGGTGTGCCCGAAGCCACCACATGACCACCATGTCTTCCTGCTCCAGGACCCATGTCCACAATGTAGTCTGACTCCAGCATCATGTCCTTGTCATGCTCAACTACCAAGACCGAGTTGCCCAGGTCTCGGAGTCTCTTCAAGGCCTGAATTAACTTCACATTGTCTCGCTGGTGAAGCCCAATACTGGGTTCATCCAAAATGTAAAGCACTCCTACCAGCTGAGTTCCAATCTGCGTAGCCAAGCGAATCCGCTGGGCCTCCCCTCCTGAGAGGGTTCGCAAGGGTCTATTCAAGGATAGGTAGTCCAAGCCGATGTCGAGGAGAAAGCCGATGCGCTTTCTGATTTCTTTGAGCACCTCAGCACCGATGCGCTGCTGCTTCTCAGAAAGGCGCGACTCTAGTCCTTCAAACCAGCCTGCAAGGCCTTGGATATCTAGCATCGCCAGCTCCCCAATATGGGTGCCGTCCAACTTAAAATGAAGGGCTTCCTTTTTGAGGCGATAGCCGTGGCATTCTGGGCAGGTTTTGGAAATGGTAAACTCCGCCACCCATTCTTGGATTTTGTCAGAGCTCCCCTCCTGGTATTTCTGGAGAAAATTGATAATCCCCTCAAAAGTTGTGTTCCACTGCGTACCCGGATACTTCACCGAATCTACGGCCACCTCAATCTTGTCCCCATACAAAAGCACCTCCACAACGGCTTCGGGAAGGTCTTTAATAGGGGTACTCAAACTGCATTTGTAATGCTTGAGGAGGGCTTCAATCTTTTTGAATATCCAAATGTCCCGATACTCCCCAAGTGGAGCAATCCCTCCACGGGTAATGCTCAAATTCGGATCGGGAAAAATATTTTCCCGGGTAATTTCTTCGATTACACCCAAACCATTGCAGCTGGGGCAGGCTCCATAGGGAGAGTTGAACGAAAAACTATTGGGTGCTGGCTCCTCGTAGGAAAGGCCCGTTTCGGGGTCCATCAGGTACTTGGAGAAATAGTGAATTTCTCCGCTTTCTTCCCGAACCATCAGCACTCCTTTGCCGTGCTGCAAGGCGGATTTGAGCGATTGGGTAATTCGAAAACGATCGTCCTCCTCCGCTACGATGCGGTCGATGACGATCTCAATGTCGTGGATTTTGTAGCGGTCCAACTGCATCTTGGGAGCCACTTCAAGTACTACTCCATCTACGCGAACCTTGGAGAATCCCAGCTTGCGCACCTGTTCAAAAAGCTCACGGTAGTGCCCCTTTCGCCCTTTGACAACAGGGGCCAATAGGTATAATTTCTTGCCTGCAAACTTGGTGAAAAGCTGCTCCAAAATTTGATCCTCCGTCTGCCGGATCATGGGCTTGCCGCTATGGTAAGAATATGCGTCTGCCGCTCGGGCAAAAAGAAGGCGCATGAAGTCATAAATTTCTGTGACTGTGCCTACCGTGGATCGTGGGTTTTTGGAAGTTGTCTTTTGCTCGATCGCAATGACAGGGGAAAGTCCATTGATCTTGTCCACATCGGGACGCTCCATCCCGCCCAAGAAGGAACGGGCGTAAGCCGAGAAGCTCTCCATGTACCTGCGCTGACCCTCTGCATAAATGGTATCAAAAGCCAAGGAGCTTTTTCCGCTCCCACTTAGACCAGTGATCACCACTACTTTGTTGCGTGGAATCTTCAGGTCAATGTTCTTTAAATTGTGCTCTCTGGCTCCAAAAATTTCTAGGAATTCTTCCTGTACCGCAGGGGATTGGGTCATGATTTTGCGAAAATTAGGAATCGGTGAAAGTACGCTTTTTTTGCCGAACGAAAAAGGTCAGCCTGAAGACTTTGCCCTGAAGTTAGTTGTTAGAAAAAGGGCACTTCCCCGCAGCAAAATTGGGTGCTTTTGAAGCTTTGTCTTGCTTCCAAGAAGCCGGCTGGTAATGGAAATTAGGAGACAAGATTTGATTCTCCCATTCCTGATGGAACACCCCAAGCGTCGAACCTGCCGCCGGAGGCACAATCCAGGCCCAGTCCGCCTGTACCGATCGCCCCTTTGCCTCCTCTTGCTTGCAAAATTCTAAAAACTGCTCGGATGCAGTATGGTGATCTACTAGGGTTACTCCTTGAGCTTGAAAGGAATAAAGCACGGCCTCCTGAAGAACAAGCATCGCTTTGTCTTTCCAGAGTGTCTTCACCTGACGCTGGTCTAAATTCATTTTCTTGGCAATTACTGGCAGCATATTGTAGCGCTGCTCATCTCCAAGATTCCTAGCAGCAATTTCGGTAAGCATGTACCAACCATTGAAGGGGGCACAGGGAAAGGATATGCCACCAATCTCCAGACGCATGTCGGAAATCACGGGTACGGCGTACCACTGAAGCTTCAATTCTTGAAACCAGGAATAGTCCGGATGGACTAAGTTCACTCGAAGTACCTGATCTTCAGGAACGGCAAACCATCGGGCAAGCTCTCCTTCACGCTGAATGACCAACGGGAGTACATCAAAAGCGGTTTGTTTACCCTCCCAGCCCAAAGACCTGCAGTAACTCGTAAAAGCGACCGCATCGGGGTCGCCCAAGATCTCTCCATTGGGAAGCATGTAGCCTGCAAATCGGATCAGCTGCTTATTTAAAATACGGAATCCAGCATCTGCTTCATCGGCGCTAGCATAGACGGATAGTGTAGAGCGAATTTTTCCTCCCTGAGTGGCTGACTTAAGGTGGGCCATCGCATCGGCAAATACTTCCTCCACAGTGCTTAGGGTTCTCCGATCTCTAACTTTTAGTGTTTTCCAAAAAAGTCTTCCCATGCAGCGGTTGCTATTTCGCCAGGCCAGCTTCGCCCCATAGCTCAACTCTTTTTCAGTCAAGCGGTAGGTTCCTGTCTGCAAAATTTCAACCTGAACTTGATCTAGCCTTTTTCCAAATCCATCCAAGTTGGATTCGGAATAGTATAGCTGAAGAAATTCTTGGGCTTGTTCGAAAAGGGAAGAAGTACGCATTCTTGATCGCAAGAGTCTAATGAGTAAAACCTGGAAAGTCTCAGAGGCCTAGTTCAAGTTGATTTTGGGTGATCTACTTGGAAGCACTTCCTTTCAGGTGTTGGGATGCACAACTACCGAAACCCATAATTGAAACAAGTAGTTTACAATTGACTCAAAATTTTAATTTTTTTCAGCTGCCGCTTCGAGTTTTGGAAGCCGAATGGCATAGCGCTTTCCTTTTTTGACCTCTAGCTCTTGGGCCCTCAACCAAGGGTTGTAGCGTTTGAGGTGTTTGTAACTACTGCTTTGTTCCTTTGCCCACTTTGCTAGGTCAGGAAGATCTGTGCTCACTTCAATTTCTCGAAACTCCGGAAGGGAATAGTAGTCCTTCTCCTGCAGGTGATACCCAAAAGCGGCTGGATTTTCGAATAGAAGTTTGAAAGCTAAAATCCGAAACAGGTACCGGCTCGTTTCCTCATTGAGGTATAGGTCGTAGTAATTGCGGTGAAACTGCTCTTCTTGTCTTTTTGAAAACCCGGACTGGCCCATATTGTAGCTGGCAGCCACTGCAGTCCAGTCTCCAAATTTTTGATGGGCCTTTTTTAAGTAGGAAGCGGCGGCCAAAGTAGACTGTTCCAAATGGTAGCGCTCATCTACCGATTCGGTGATTTCCAACCCATATTCCTTGCCCGTTTCTTCCAAAATTTGCCAGTACCCTTTTGCCCCAGCAGCTGAGCTTGCATTGAGCAAGCCGCTTTCAGCAATGGCCAAGTACTTGAAGTCATCGGGCACACCCTGCTCTTGAAGCAAGCGCTCAATTTCTGGAAGGTATTTTTTACTTCGCTTAAATAGCAAGATGAGATTGGACTCCCAATAGGCATTCACATAGAGTTCCCGCTCGAGTCGCTCCACAACATCTCCTTGCTCTAGGGGCACCTTTTCCCCCGCAAAAGAAAGTTCCGCAGGAAGATCAAACAGTGCTACCGAATCTTTTTGCTCGCGCGAAAAAGAAGTAAGCCCCAGCTTTGCTCCCATCTGGTGTTCACTAAAAATAGCAACAAGAGCCAAGCACAAGCAAAGAACCAACAGGGCGTAGATGAGGGTGAGATGAACTTTTGTCACGACTGAGTTAATTGCTAAGGGGTGAAAAACATAAATCTTCTACTGTGTTACTTGCGGAAGCATCGCCAGAATTTCCTCCATAAATTCCCTGGAATTCGAGAGGCGAGGCACTTTGTGCTGCCCTCCAAGTTTTCCTTTTTTGGCCAGCCAAGACTCAAAAAGCCCCACTGGAGCAGCATGGAGTTGAAGGCGCTGCAAGGCTAGGTTTTTGTGCCTTTTTGCATCGTAATCGGAGTTGATCTCCCGCAAATGCTGGTCTAAAATATCTGCAAAGTTTTCTAAATCTGAGGGCAGACTTTTGAATTCCACCACCCACTCATGGGCTCCTTTGGATTGGCTGTCCTCAAAGTAGATGGGCGCAGCTGTAAAATTGGTCAGCGTGGCTCCCGTTTGTTCACAGGCATAGGAAATGGCTGCCTCTGCATTTTCCACAATCACCTCTTCTCCGAAGGCATTGATAAAATGCTTCGTTCTGCCCGAGATCCGAAACCGGTAGGGAAGGACACTTGTAAATTTGACGGTATCACCGATTTTATAGCGCCATAGCCCTCCGTTGGTGGAGATCAACAAAGCATAATTTTTTCCTACTTCTACCCCTTCTAAGGAAATGACGCGAGGGTTTTCCTTTTCCAAGTCCTCGGTAAGGATAAACTCGTAAAAAATCCCATAGTCCAGCAAAAGCAAGAGTTCATCCGAATCTGGCTGATCCTGCATCCCAAAAAATCCCTCCGAAGCATTGTAGGTCTCCATGTACCGCATTTTATCGGAAGGAATCAGCTCCTTGAACAAATTTCGATACGGCCCAAAGGCCACCGCTCCATGAAAAAACACTTCCAAGTTGGGCCATACTTCAAGAATATGGGAGGCTTTTTTGATTTCTAAAATCCGTTGCAACAAGACTATGGTCCAAGTGGGGACCCCTGCAATGGAAGTTACATTCTCATCCATGGTCTCCCGAGCCATGCGCTCAATCTTAGCTTCCCAGTCCGACATCAAAGCGGTCTCCAGGGAAGGGGTGCGTATAAACTGAGCCCATATCGGGAGGTTGTGCATGATCACTGCTGAGACATCCCCAGCACGTGCAATTCCTTTGGGATGGAGCGGCTTTTTCTCAAGCGCTCCCCCTACTGACAAGCTTTTGCCAGTAAATAACTTCGTGTCGGGGAAATTACTCACATAAAGTGAGACCATGTCTTTTCCCCCTTTGAAATGGCACTCTTCCAAACTTTCATCCGATACAGGAATGTATTTGCTACGTCCCGCAGTGGTTCCGGAGGATTTGGCAAACCACTGAATATCCGAAGGCCAAAACACCTGCTGCTTCCCTTTGATGTTCTTCTCTAAATAGGGAGTGAAGGATTCGTAATCAAAAAGGGGTACGCGCTTGGCAAAATCTTCGTAAGATTTAATTTTCTCAAAATGATGGGTCTTGCCAAATTCCGTTTGCTTTGCTGCTTCCAGCAATTCCACCAGTGTGGTTCGCTGCACCGAATGAGGCTCTTGCTTGAACTTTTCGATTTGACCTAGTCGACTTTTGAAAATCCAGGTCATGAAACTGTTGAGCACTTCCATTTAGGAAAAAGTTTTGCGTTTCAGTTCAAATTGGGTTCCCAGATACACCCTTCGCACCTGCTCATCAGCAGCTAGCTCTTCCGCCGTTCCCGCCTTCAATAAGCGCCCTTCAAACATCAAGTATGCTCGGTCAGTGATCGAAAGTGTTTCGTTCACGTTGTGGTCAGTGATTAGAATGCCAATATTTTTGGTCTTTAGCTTGGCTACGATGGTTTGAATTTCCTCCACAGCAATGGGATCCACGCCTGCAAATGGCTCATCCAAAAGCACAAATTTAGGGTCTACAGCCAAGGCTCTAGCGATTTCGGTACGTCGACGCTCACCTCCAGAAAGGACCATTCCTAGATTTTTTCGTACATGGGTCAAGCTAAACTCTTCAAGCAAACTTTCCATTTTTTCCTTCTGCTGCGCCTTGGGAAGGGTCGTCATCTCTAATACGGCCAGAATATTTTCTTCTACCGAAAGCTTTCGAAACACAGAGGCTTCCTGCGCCAGGTAGCCGATGCCCAACTTAGCCCTCTTGTACATGGGGAGTCCCGTGATGTCCTGATCTTCCAAATATATCTTCCCGGAATTGGGCTGAATCAACCCAACAATCATGTAGAATGAGGTGGTTTTTCCCGCTCCATTGGGGCCCAAAAGCCCAACAATCTCCCCTTGGGAAACCTGTACGGAAATGTCATTGACCACAGATCGGCCTTTGTATATTTTTAGGAGGTGCTCAGCTCGAAGAATCATATCAGTCAAATTTGATGTCTTTCACGTAGAGTTGCAAACTGCTTTTGTCACGAAAGAAATTTTCACGCATTTCCACCACAAGGTCAAA
>CANHCD010000025.1 GCA_947458795.1 Cyclobacteriaceae bacterium
TACTTGGATGGATTGGCAGCATCGGGGACAGGATAAGTTCCATCCGGATTGGGTGCAGGGATCAAATTGTATTTGGTTGCCAATTCCAGTGCGATCTCATTCCATCTCAGGAGCGGATTGTTGGTCCAATAGGTCACTGCTTCCCGCTGAGCAGAAGTAGCTTTCTGTTGCTTTTCTTTAGCATCTGCCAATTCCTTGAGCAATTCGGGAGATCCAGATGCGGCAGGATTGGGGATGGTAATTTGTTCATTTGAGGTATGCAGAATCAATTTCCACTGCCCGGCATTGGCATCCAAATTTGAATATTGATAGCCAGTAAAATCGTACTTGGTTGGCAAATCTTCCACACATGAAGAAACTAAAAGCGTGATGAGAAGAAGTCCGATGTATATGTAATTGTATTTTTTCATGGTGTCTGAATTAAAAGGCTTTAAACTGATAGGTGATTCCTAGTCCATAGCCAGAAAATTGGCCCATATTCCTTCCAGAAATTGCCTGTTGGTAGGAGGCGATAAGTCCAAAGCCTTTGCCACCACTTTTAAAATAATACTGCGCAAATCCCTCCACCCGGCCAAAATTCACCTTATTGGTAGGCTGCGGCATGGAATAAACTCGGATATCATCGCCTGAGGTAGATCGAATAGTGGTCAAACTTGCTTCTACCCGAAGTCTATAATTGAACAACCAAGACCCCAAGGTGAGCTGACCTTGAAAGGCATTTGGCACATCCATTTTAGCCGTGTAATAGGCCTGATCTGCAAAATAAAAATCCCGCTCAGCCTCGGTAACTCCCCTATGCAGGTACGCGTAGGAAGCCCTGAAATAAGGACCTTTATCCAATTCGTACTTTCCAATGGCTCTGATCCCGAGTTCATTGGCTCCGAAACCCAAGCTAAATGGCATGTAATCCGATAAATAATTGGAGGCTGGGGTACTGTAACTCAAGTTTGAAAACCCAGTTAATTTGCCTTTGCCAACGGATTTCTCAAGGAATAAAGCCTTCACCGAAATCCCAAAATCTTGGATTCCTTGCACGCCTGTGAGCTGCCCCGCAGAAGCTGCTGTTTTGACATAGGGAAGACTGAGGATTACGTTGACTTTGTCGGTGATTCCCCCTACAATCATGGGCATGCCCATCTGTCTGGTAAAGGTGCCGATGTTCTGATTTACTCGAATCGTGGAGCCCTCCCAATACCGGTCCCAGGTGACCTGGTCGTATTGTAGGGCAATGCAAATCTCTCCTTTTGGCATCATTAAGCCATCCAAGGGAGTTTGCGCATGCGCTATTGTGATGATCCCCAAGCTCGCGCAAAGCAAGCCAAGGAATCTGTAATGATTCTTCATCGCTAGTAAGTGTTGAAATAAATAAAAAGGAGAATGCGCATTCCCATTCAGGAACTTTGCCTTGAATTGGAGCTACGACTCGAAAGTTTGAACCCAAAAGCAAGATCCTAATTGATGATGCCGGGTCAAAGGAAAAAATTAGCTATGCTGGGGAGGGGGGCTATCTAGAATAAAACTAGGACTCAAATACGTTGAAAAAATAAACCCAATTTCTGTAGTAAACTTCAATGAACTCATCCCTTCAAAGGAAAGTAGTCCTGTACCTAAGTAATCTTTGGCAAACTGCATCCCCAAATTGCTCGTCTCTTGGTCTTGAGGGAGCTGGTCTTCCGCAAGGGCGGAGATCCATTTTTTGACAGTCACATCCAGCACTTGTCTGGCTGTATCTGGCACATAGACCACCTGCAACGTGTCGTTTTGATAACGCTGCTTGATGGCTCGGTAATAGTTGCCCTCCAATTCAAAACGGGTGTTGGTCGCTTGGAAATCCTCCTGATTGGCCAAGTAAGGAGCATTCAAGGGTATTTCAAGAATTTGCTCTTCCAGCTGTACTTGCTGCTCCCCATAGATTTGATCCATCCAATTTCGCTCTAGGGATACGTTGGCGGAGAGGTACACCGCATAGTATCCAAAGTGAAAGAGGACAAAGCAAAAAAGGAGTGCTATGGCAGCTGCGTTTTTCAATTCGGAGATTGTTTAACCAAAAATTGAAAGAATCTAGGTGAAAAACAATACCTAGTCACAATTTTATCGCTAATCGAGTACTACCCAATCATCCGAAGCACAAAACTCAATCCCAAAAAAATCAGCGTGGCAATGCCATACACCTGTATGACCTTGAGTCGGTTGAACCGGTCCAAAAACCAGAGTACGAGCACCGGACGGATCAGCCCAAGAATCAGCAGGACACATGATCCCAAGGCTAGACCCTGGGCGATTAATTGAAGTACTTCTAGCATGCCTCAAAACTAAAAAAAGGAACAGCCTTCGCCATTCCTTTCAATTTGATCTTTATAATCTTATTTCTTTCGCTTGATTTCTTTCATTTCGTATCCTTCAATCGTATCGTCGATTTCGATATTGTTGTAGTTTTTGATTGAAATACCACACTCGTAGCCCGCTTTGACTTCAGAAACATCATCCTTGAATCGCTTCAACTGGTCGATCTCACCTTCATGGATCACAATACCTGCACGGATGATACGGATTTTATTCTTTCTAGTGATAAAGCCATCCGTCACATACGAACCTGCAACTGTACCCACCTTTGTGATTTTGAATACCTCACGAACGGTGATATTACCGGTGATGATCTCTTCGTATTCAGGCTCCAGCATCCCTTCGATCGCATCCTTGATTTGGTTGATTGCATCGTAGATAATGGAATAGTGGCGAATCTCGATTTCCTCTTGTTCCGCAAGCTTTTTCGCATTGGAAGAAGGACGAACCTGGAAACCAATAATGATCGCATCCGAAGCTGAAGCAAGCAATACATCCGATTCAGAAATCTGGCCCACCCCTTTGTGGATGATACTTACCTTAACTTCATCTTTGGATAGCTTGAGCAAGGAATCCGAAAGTGCTTCCACTGAACCATCCACGTCACCTTTGATGATGATGTTGAGTTCCTTGAAACTTCCGATAGCCAGTCGACGACCGATTTCGTCCAAGGTGATGTGCTTCTTGGTACGTAAACTTTGTTCGCGCTGGATTTGCTCTCTGGAATTGGCAATCTCTCTAGCCTCTCGTTCTGTATCGTATACCTTAATGGTATCTCCTGCTTGTGGAGCACCACTCAAGCCCAACATCTGTACTGGAGTAGATGGGCCCGCTTCTTTCAGCTTGTTCCCTTTGTGATCAAACATTGCCTTTACTCGGCCATAGTGCTGACCAGCAAGCAAGACATCACCTATTCTCAAGGTACCTGCCTGAACCATGACAGTAGAAACATATCCCCTACCTTTATCCAAGGAAGCTTCAATTACAGTTCCCACTGCATTTTTGTCTGGATTGGCTTTCAATTCCAAGATTTCAGATTCCAGAAGTACTTTTTCTAAAAGTTCATCTATTCCTTGACCTGTCTTCGCTGAAATCTCTTGGGACTGGTATTTTCCTCCCCAATCTTCTACCAACAAGTTCATGTTGGCCAGCTCTTCCTTGATTTTCTCAGGGCGAGCATTGGGTTTATCCACCTTGTTGATGGCAAAGATCATCGGTACGCCAGCTACTTGAGCGTGGTTGATTGCTTCTTTGGTTTGAGGCATGATGCTATCGTCTGCAGCAATCACGATGATTGCGACGTCCGTAATTTTAGCACCACGAGCTCTCATTGCAGTAAAGGCCTCGTGACCCGGGGTATCTAGGAAGGCAATTTTATTTCCTGTCTTGGTTCGTACATCGTATGCTCCGATGTGTTGCGTAATCCCTCCGGCTTCCGCGGCGGTTACTTTTGACATACGAATAAAATCGAGCAAGGACGTTTTACCATGATCGACGTGTCCCATGATGGTGACAATAGGAGCTCTTTCTAGAAGTTCCTCCTCGGTATCAGGCACCTCTTCTTCCATCTCATCTTCGATGGATTTAGTAAATTCTACATCGAAGCCAAATTCATCGGCAATGATGGTGATGGCTTCTGCATCTAGGCGTTGGTTGATAGACACAAACATTCCCAGTGACAAGCAGGCAGATATAATTTGGTTGACCGACACATCCAAAAGCGCTGCCAAGTCATTGGCAGAGATGAATTCGGTTACTTTCAAGATTTTTACCTCATCTCCATCCGTTTCTACGTCACGATCGCGTTCGGCACGCTTGTCGCGTCTAGACTTGGTTTTTCCACCGGGCTTATTGCCCTGAAGTCTCGCAAGGGTTTGCTTGATTTGATCTTGTATTTCCTTAGGCGTTGGTTCCGCCTTTTGGATTCGCTGCTGAGGACTACCTCCAGCTGGACGGGGCTGACCCGGTCTAGGTGGCTGGCCTGGTCTTGATGGCTGACCTGGTCTTGGACCTCTTGGGTCCTGAGGACGATTTTGAGCGTTTGGTGCTTGACCTGCAGGATTTGGTGCTCCTGGTTTACTATCAATTCGTTTTCTAGGTCGTTTTTTATCCTTCCCTCTCTCATCTGAAGAAGCTACTGGGCCTCCTTTTTTCTTTGTTCTATCGACAGGAAGCTCAATTTTACCAAGTACAGTAAGTCCTTTTAGCGAGTCTGCTTTGGCAGAGATAAGTTCTTCCGGAACCACCTCTTCTGCTGGACTTGGGTTAGGGACATCCACTACCTTAGGGGCAGGTGGAGGGGTCGGTGCTGCAGGAGGAGTAGAAACTACTGGAGCAACTGGCTCAGGTTTTTTCTCTTCTTGCTTTGGTGCTGGAGCTGGTTTCGGCTGAGGGGCTGGCGGGGTCGGTGCAGGTTTTTTAGAAAGATCTACTTTCCCTAAAACGCGAATCCCTTCTAATTTTGGTGCTTCAGAAGTTATTTTCTCTACCACTGGCTCTGGAGCTTTCGCTACAGGCGCTGGGGCAGCTTGCGGCTCTTGAACGGGTGCAGGCACAGGTGTTGGTTCTACAACTTTTTCCTGCTTCGGCATATCCTGCTCCGATGCTGTAGGCTCATGACGCTTTCCTATGGAAAGATGGGAAGCCTCTTCCTTTTCAAGAGCAGAGGACTTAAATTCCTTTTCCAACATGGACACTTGGTCCAACGTGATCTTGGAATTGGGATTGTTCTCTACCTCATAGCCCTTTTTAGCCAAGGACTCAACAATGGTTGCCGTACCCACGTTGAGCTTTCTGGCTATTTGGCCTAATCGCATCATTTTTTCTTCTGACATAAGCAAAAACCTCTTTCGAAATCTTAAGTAAAATTAGGGTAATCTTCGGGGTTAAAGCCCCTTATTGGTCAAATTCTGTTCTGAGTATTCGGAAAATCTCGTCGATAGTGACTTCCTCCAACTCCGTTCTACGAATCAAATCTTCTTTACTCAGCACCAACACGCTCTTTGCAGTGTCTAGGCCAGTCTTTTTGAGTTCGTCGATGATCCACTGATCGATCTCATCTGAGAACTCGTTCAAGTCTACATCTTCTTCTTCCTGATCGTTCAACTCACGGAATACATCGATTTCATAGCCTACCAAACGGCTTGCTAGTTTGATGTTAAAGCCTCCTTTTCCAATCGCTAAAGAAACCTGGTCAGGCTTCAAAAACACAGAAATTCGCTTGGATTCCTTATTGATAGAAAGGGAAGAAACTTTTGCTGGGCTCAAGGCACGGGAAACATACAAGTCCAAGTTCTCCGTGAAATTGATCACGTCAATATTTTCGTTTTGTAGTTCACGTACGACTGCATGGATACGGGATCCTTTCATGCCCACACAAGCACCCACTGGGTCGATGCGGTCATCGTAAGACTCTACTGCTACTTTAGCTCGCTCTCCCGGCTCACGTACTACCTTCACAATGGTGATCAAGCCATCGTATACTTCTGGAACTTCATTTTCAAAAAGTCTTTCCAAGAAAACAGGGGAAGTACGAGACAAAATCACTTTGGGATTTCCATTGATCATGTCTACACGATGCACTACTGATTTGACAGAATCTCCTTTTCTGAAGCGATCTTTGGAAATTTGTTCGCCCTTCGGAAGAATCAACTCATTGCCTTCATTGTCGATCAATAGAATTTCGCGTCCTAGTATTTGATACACTTCAGCAGAAATGATTTCTCCTACTTGCTCCTCGTATTTGCTAAATAGAATGTCTTTTTCAAGATCCTTTATACGCTGGATCAAGGTTTGACGAGCCATTTGAACTGCTCTTCTTCCAAATTCCTCCAGTTCAATTTTTTCATAAACCTCTTCACCTACTTCAAAGTCAGGCTCAATTTTTTGGGCATCGGAAAGGCTGATTTTATCAAAATCCCAGATATCCTCAGAGTTGTCATCGACAATTTCTCGAATTCTGAAAATTTCCAAATCACCTTTATCGGCATTGATGGTCACATCGAAGTTCTCGTCTGATTCAAACTTCTTGCGAATCATCGCTCTAAATACATCTTCCAGTATGCGGATCATGGTTGGACGATCCACATTTTTTGATCTCGCAAACTCTGCGAAGGATTCAATTAAGATTTTTGCATCCATTGGTATTAGTTAAAAGATACTTGTACGATAGATTTTTTTATTTCATTGTAGGAGACACTTTGCTCCTCTTCACTACTTTTTTTCCCTTTTTCTTTTTTGGTAACCACCAACTTTATCCCCTGCTCATCTACTTCCATTAATTTGCCTACTACTTCTTCTCCAGAAAGCAGATAGACTTTGAGCGACCTCCCACAATTTTTTTGGTACTGTCTTTTTTCGGTGAGCGGGTAATCCAAACCAGGTGAAGAAACCTCTAAAGTGTAGGCTTCATCCAATTGTTCATTGGTTTCAAGTTCCCCAGACAAGGCCCTGCTCAATGAAGCACAGGCAGCGATAGTCATCCCTTGATCGGCATCTACCAAAATGAGGATTTTGGTTTTGTCGGCCACGCGATCAATTTTCACCTCCACAATAAAATGTTCTTCATCGGGAAGGTGCTTTTGGACTAGGTCTAGGATCACATGCTTTAGGTCACTCATACAGCAGGATAATGAAAGAGGGGACTGTTGTCCCCTCTATAAACTTTAGAATACCCCACAAAAGTAATAGAAAGATTCACGAAATACAAAATAGCGCATCGAATGCTCCTAAATTTTACTTAAATTTAATCCATTGTCTTGGAAAATTGACTGTGAGGAATAGTTCACTCCCATTTCTACCCGTCCAAAACAAAAAATCTTCTTTCTCTCTGTTTTATCAATTTAAGGTAATATTTTTGTCGATTCTCGGTCAAAAATAGTACGCAAGGACCAACCTAAACGTCCATTACCGAGTATAAATCCAAAAAAAATTAAGAATGGGACTATTTGATTTTTTCTCAAGTGACATTGCCATCGATTTGGGTACGGCCAACACCCTAATTATCCATAAAGATAAAATCGTGGTAGATGAACCATCGATCATTGCTATCGACAAAACCAACAACCGGGTTTTGGCTGTGGGAAGAGAAGCGATGAACATGCATGAGAAGACCCATGAAAATATTAAAACTATCCGCCCACTTAAAGATGGGGTAATTGCCGACTTCTACGCTGCAGAGCAAATGATTCGAGGATTGATCAAAATGATCCCTGGACAGAAAAAAGGCCTATTTCCGCAGTCCCATAAAATGGTAATTTGCATCCCTTCAGGCATTACTGAAGTAGAGAAGCGAGCGGTGCGTGACTCTGCTGAGCATGCGGGAGCCAAAGAGGTTTACATGATTTATGAACCAATTGCCGCAGCCATTGGTATCGGAATTGATATTGAAAAGCCAATGGGCTCCATGATCGTAGACATTGGAGGTGGAACTACAGAAATTGCCTTGATTGCCTTGTCTGGGATAGTTGCTGACCAATCGATCCGTATTGCTGGAGATACCTTTACCAAAGACATCTTGGACTACATGAGAAGACAGCACAACCTACTGATAGGTGAGCGCTCTTCGGAGAAGGTGAAAATTGCAATTGGCTCCGCACTTACTGAGTTGGATGATGCGCCAGATGATTACGAAATCCGAGGCCGGGATTTGATGACTGGAATTCCAAAAGTGATCAAGGTATCCTACTCTGAAATTGCTTTTGCATTGGATAAATCAGTTTCCAAAATTGAGGAAGCCGTATTGAAAGCCTTGGAAATCGCTCCGCCTGAATTGTCTGCAGATATTTACGATAATGGCATCCACCTCACTGGCGGTGGTGCTTTGTTGAAGGGTCTAGACAAGCGTTTGCATCAAAAAACGAAGCTTCCCATTCACATTGCAGAAGATCCATTAAGAGCTGTTGTTCGTGGTACGGGCACTGCACTTAAAAACATTCAACACTTCCGAACCGTCTTGATGACCTAATTTCTGGATGCTACGCATCTTTCAGTTTCTTTACCGTGTAAGAGCATTTTTACTATTCGCATTTCTAGAATTTTTGGCGATCTGGATGATTGTCGCCAACAATTCCCCACAAGGAGCAGCCTTCTTTAATAGTTCGAATGAATGGGTGGGAAATGCGCTCAAAAAGCAAGCGGATGTAGTTCAATATTTCTCTCTTGTAGATGACAATGCCGCACTTGTGGAGGAGAATGCAAGACTGAAGCAGGATCTAATGGCGTTACAGGTCAGACCAGATAGCATGCCTTTGGTGATTGATTCCACCTTGGAAGCAAACTTTGAACTAAAGGGCGCCCGTGTAGTGGCCAACTCCTTGCGATTTTCACAAAATTACCTCACGCTATATAAAGGTTCCAAAGATGGAATTAAACCAGGGATGGGTGTGTTTAATTCCCAAGGCATCGTGGGCAGGGTCAAATCCGTTTCAGAAAATTATGCGGTTGCATTTTCAGTGTTAAACACCAACCTTCTTATTTCTGCGAAAATCAAATCTTCGGATGTTTTTGGTTCGGTACGATGGGATGGAGGCAATACTTCTGAAGTACAGCTCCTTTACGTTCCGCGACATGTCAAAGCGAGCAAGGGAGACACGGTAATTTCGTCAGGATTCAATGCAGTATTTCCTGAAGGAATCCTGATCGGAAAAATTTCAAAAGTGGAAGTCAACAAATCTGACCCCAATTACCTAGCACTAACAGTAAAATTGAGCACCGATTTTAGTAAATTAAACTACGTCTACTTGGTGGAAAATACTAGATTTCAAGAGCTCGACTCACTTTACCGTCAATCCGATTTGATCAATGAATATTAGAAACCTGTTTTCATACGGCTTCTTGATACTAATTTTAGGATTGGTTCAAATTCTATTTCTAAAAAATCTTGCCGTCTTTGGGCATGCCTTTGGCTTTTTATATCTTCTTGGTTTATTGATTTTACCTAGTACCATTCGCACCATCCCCTTGATGTTGATCGCATTTTGCATTGGATTTATCTTGGATATTTTCTTCCAAACCATCGGTATGCATACAGCAGCGGCCACTTTATTTGCATTTCTGAAGCCCACTTGGCTCAAAGTTGCTAGCCCTACAGGAGGCTTTGATGAAGCAGAAGAGCCCAGCCTTGGCCAGATCGGATTTGGACGATACATTAGCTACGCATTCCCACTCCTGTTTGTGTATTGCCTTGCCTTCTTCACCGCAGACCAATGGGGTACTGGCGGATTTTTTGGCATCCTGAGCAAAAGCTTCTTTTCCGCGCTATTCACCTTGCTACTTACCTTAGTGGTGCAGTTACTTTTCTTTAGTCGTAAACGAAGCATCTCATGAGAGATCAACGTCCTGCCGTCATCCTATTGGTCATTTTTTTATTAAGCGGGATCTTACTTGTCAAGCTCTTTGCAATACAGGTGCTGGATGACAGCTTCTTAAAAAGAGCAGAAAGTAATGCCATCCAACGAATAGTCGATCACCCTTACCGAGGATTGGTATACGATCGTTCTGGCAAATTGATGGTGTTCAACAACCCCATATTTGATTTGATGGTGGTGCCACGAGAATTTCATTTGAAGGATACTGCCAAATTTTGTGAGCTCTTTCGAATTAGCAAAGAGCAATTAATCGAGGGATATAATTCGGCAAAAAGTTACTCCAAGGTAAAGCCATCCCCGCTTATCAAGCAGCTCTCCAACACCGACTTTGCGCGTATTCAAGATTTCTTGGTGGACTATCCCGGCTTGTTTATCCTTACACGATCCGTCAGGTCTTACCCCAGTCCAACAGCAGCACATGCCTTGGGCTACATTGGAGAAATCAGCGCAGGGCAACTCGGAAGAGATACGCTAAGCTACTATTCCCAGGGGGACTATGTAGGACTTAGTGGCTTGGAAAAGTACTATGAAAAGGAGCTGCGCGGAAACAAAGGAGTTAAATATAAAATGGTCAATGTTCGTGGAATGGACAAAGGGCCATTTAAGGAAGGACAATACGACACCATTTCCATCGCAGGCAAAAACCTTACCTCCACGATTGACCTGGATTTACAACAGTTTGGAGAGTTGCTGATGGCAGGCAAAACTGGTTCTGTGGTGGCCATTGAACCCAAAACTGGGGAGATTTTGGCCATGATTTCAGCTCCATTTTATGATCCAAATCAACTAACCGGGGCGGAGTTTGGCAAAACTTACAAAGTCCTCAATACAGACAATTCTAAGCCGCTATTCAATCGGCCCATCATGGCTACCTATCCTCCTGGGTCCATCTTCAAGATAGTGCAGAGCTTGATTGGTTTGCAGGAAGGTATTTTGACTCCAAACTCCACCTTTTCTTGTAATAAATCTTTGGTGGCTTGTCACAACCATCCCAATCCAGTTAATTTATTCGGTGCTATTCGAAATTCTTGCAATCCCTACTACCACCAAGCTTTTCGTCAGATCATCAACCGAGAGGTGTCCTCCAACACCTTCAAAGACACCGAAATCGGACTTAATGCCTGGCGAGAAAGTGTTTTAAAATTTGGATTGGGCGCGCCCCTCGGCATTGACATGAGCGGAGAAAAAGGAGGAGATATCCCATCAAGCAAACTCTATGACCGCATCTACGGAGCAGGGCATTGGAAATACTCCACCATCTATTCCCTTTCCATTGGCCAGGGAGAGATGCAGGTGACCCCACTACAAATGGCGAATCTTGCGGCCATATTTGCGAATAAGGGATATTACTACACCCCGCATCTGATCAAAGAAGTCGACGGAGATCCCAAAAAAATACCTGCCAAATTCCAAGAAAAAAGATTTGTAGGTGTGGATGCACGCCACTTTGACCTAATCCAAGAGGCCATGGTAGAAGCCATCTACGGGACTGCTGCCAGAGCAGTCATGACCGACTTGGTGATCGCAGGTAAAACAGGCACAGCACAAAACCCGCATGGAGAAGACCACTCGGTCTTTATTGCATTTGCTCCGAAGGATAATCCCAAAATTGCGATTGCAGTCTATGTCGAAAATGCGGGTTGGGGAGGCAGAGCCGCTGCAAGTACTGCTTCCCTGATGATTGAAAAATACATCCGTAAAACCATCTCGCGACCTGAGCTTCAGGACTATGTCATCGCAGGTAATTTTATTTACTAAATGAAAGAATCGGAGGTTCAAATCAATCGAGTCGACTGGATCGCAGTATCCATTTACTTTGCATTGGTGATGATTGGCTGGTTCAATATCTATGCGGTCACTTACGATAGCCAAGTAGAGAAAAGCATCTTTGATTTCACCATCAGCTCAGGGAAGCAATTGGTGTGGATTGGAACTGCCATCGGACTAATCACCTTGATTATGGTGGCGGATTACCGATTTTTTGAAAATCTATCCCTGATCATCTACCTAATTTTTCTCCTAATTCTTATCGTTACTCCCATTTTCGGAAAGGAGGTCAATGGACAGATCCTTTCCATTGGATTTGGGGAATTTCGCATTCAACCCGGTGAATTTGCAAAATTTGCCACTGCCCTGGCCTTAGCTAAGGTGATGGAACGTCCAACATTTGACCTAAACAAGCGAAATTACCAAGCCATCGCATTTGGGGTACTGTTGGTTCCTGTAGCACTCATTCTTCTTCAGCCCGATCCCGGAACTGCCATGGTGTACTTATCCCTGTTGATCATGTTTTACCGGGAAGGCTTGCCGCAATGGTACTATGTATTGGGCATCGGAGCAGTCAGCATCACCCTACTAGCATTGGGCGTAGAAAACAACCTCTACCTTGCAGCCATTATCGTCTTGGTGGTTGGGGGATTAATTTATCTGGGAAAAAAATCTTGGCAGCGAATTCTGGCCTTCTCACTGATCGGCATTGGACTCATTGCCTACATCTACTCCATCGATTTTGTGGTATCGAAACTTCCTCCTCACCATCAAAATAGAATCATGGTGCTTTTCAATCCAGACATCGATCCATTGGGTGTCGGCTGGAACGTGACCCAATCCAAAATAGCAATTGGGTCTGGAGGGTTTTTTGGAAAGGGCTATCTTGAAGGAACACAAACTAAGTTTGACTTCGTCCCCGAACAAGACACTGACTTTATCTTCTGTACCATTGGAGAAGAGTTTGGTTGGATGGGAAGCTTGGTCGTGATTGGCTTATTCGTAGGCCTGCTCTACCGTTTGGTGATCATGGCTGAACGGCAAAAAACACGATTTTCTAGGATCTATGGATATTGTGTAATTTCCATCCTACTGTTTCACTTTATGATCAACATCTCCATGACCGTTGGTCTCTTTCCTGTAGTGGGGATTCCGCTTCCCTTTTTCAGCTATGGAGGATCTTCACTTTGGTCCTTCACGATTTTACTATTCATCTTCATTAAGTTGGATTCCTCGCGGGCATCCCAGCTTGGAAGAATAAGCTAGTGAAGGGATTCATTTAAGGTCAAAATGAGCATAT
Organism: Cyclobacteriaceae bacterium; assembly: GCA_947458795.1. Taxonomy (GTDB): domain Bacteria; phylum Bacteroidota; class Bacteroidia; order Cytophagales; family Cyclobacteriaceae; genus Algoriphagus. The sequence goes on from CANHCD010000025.1 coordinate 12,778, forward strand.
CCGCTCTCTAACGAATCAGTTTCTTTCGTTGGGCTCCTACAAAAACTTCCGATAGACTTGTTGCATAAACTCGCGAACCTCTTCGGACTCAATATCCCATCCTAGTTCACCCACAAACCGGGCATTAATCAGTTCCACTGCCGCTTCAAAACTAGGTGCCTCGTCCACCGATTTTAAAGCATGGCGAAGCAAGTCGGAATTGCCATCAAACAATTCTTTGGTAAACATAAAACGCTGGTTAAGCGCAAGGCTATCTGTGAGCTCCCCTAAAATTCCTTTCATCCCTCTATAGGATTCTGAGGCGAATAGGTACTGCAAATGAGCTGCATCTAAGCCCTTTCCAGTAGCAGAGGTTGAGGCAATGGCTTCGCTTTTTTCCGGATGAGGTGTCGGAATGCTTTCTTCGGTTAGTTGAATTAGTTCCTCTTCCAATTCTTCCA
>CANHCD010000026.1 GCA_947458795.1 Cyclobacteriaceae bacterium
CTCAAAGGCGGCGATGTAGATGAGGAAATGGAAGAAACAGGAAAGTCCTACGTTTGCTATCACTTAGAAGATTATTTCAAAGAGGAATTTTTTCAAACCAAGAAGGTAGTCTACATGCCTTGGGAGGATAAGCGGTAACACCTGCTTAGTTGAAGGGTGTTGGGCTCGGCAGTATCGCTGAAGATTAACCTATTTAGCCTAAAAACCAGTTTTTGAAAATTTTGAAGCACAAAATCCTAGAAATTTTCTTGTACAATTTCAAAATCAACTCTGTACAATTTCAAAGTTATCCTTGTACAATTTCAAAGTTGACCTTGTACAATTTCAAAATTATACGTTCCTTTGTAGTGCATGAACGTAATCAACAGACACATTTACAAGGCAATACGGGAATATCAAAGCAAATACCCGATACTCGCCGTAACCGGACCAAGGCAGTCGGGCAAGACCACCTTGCTCAAGACACTTTTCCCCGATTACCGATATGTCAGTTTGGAGAATCCGGACGCCCGTGACTTCGCACTCAAAGACCCCAATGGATTTCTAGCGGAATACAATGACCAGGTGATCTTTGATGAAGTTCAACAGGCACCTGCCTTGTTTTCTTACCTCCAAACCTTGGTGGACAGCCGCCCCGATCGCATGGGAGGGTTTATTTTGTCTGGCTCCCAAAATTTTCATTTGATGGAGCGCATCACGCAAAGTCTTGCGGGCCGAGTTGCGATCTTCAAGCTACTTCCCCTGGACATTCAAGAACTAAAGGAAGCCCATTTGCTCGCTGAGGACCCCTTGGATCAATTGCTTCACGGATTCTATCCGGCACTCTACGACCGAAAAATCGCTCCGGCGGTTTTCTACTCCAATTACGTACAGACCTATGTAAACCGTGATGTAACAGAGCTGATCGAAGTGAAAGAGTTGCGATTGTTTAAAAATTTTCTAAGCCTATGTGCTGCTCGGGCAGGCCAGCTCTTGAACATGAGTTCCCTCGCGAATGAAGCCGGAATCAGTCAGCCCACAGCAAAGTCCTGGCTCTCAGCGCTTGAGTCGAGCTACATCACCTTTCAGCTGTATCCGTACCACAAAAATTTTAGCAAGCGGGTAGTCAAAACTCCAAAGCTCTATTTCTACGATACAGGACTTTTGGCCTACTTACTGAAAATCAAAACTCGGGAAACGCTACTTACGAATCCAGTAAAAGGAGCCTTGTTTGAAAATATGCTAGTTGCTGAATTTCACAAGCAAATGCACCACAGCTATCGCGATGAAAGCCCTTGGTTTTGGAGAGACAATCATGGCGACGAAGTGGATTTGCTGGTGGATCAAGGCGGAAGTCTGCAGGCCTACGAAATCAAAGCCAGCGAGACCATTCTCACCGAGCACTTCAAGGGCTTGACAAAGTTTGAGCAGCTCTCAGACATGCCTTTGACCGCAAAGGGCTTGGTCTACTCAGGAGACCAAAATCAAAAAAGATCCCAAGGGCAGTTGATTTCTTGGAGAGATTTTCCTGGGTTTTAAGCGAAATCGTTTCAGCCTTATTTTTCAGAATTGCAACTTTCAAAAAATCGAGAAAAAGGCTTCTAGACACCGGATAAAAGGCTTGCCTAGAAGCTCTTTTTTATCGAATACGCTAATTCCAAAAACCTCTGCGACAATTTCCGTCACTCCATTTTTTGCTTCCCATTTTAAGCCCTATTTTGAGTCTTTATTTTCCATTCCCCTATGTACTTAATTTTTGATACGGAGACTACTGGTTTACCCAGGTCGTACAATGCGCCCATGTCTGACCTTGACAATTGGCCCAGGCTGGTACAGCTTGCTTGGCAATTGCACGACGAAAAAGGCCGTTTGCTCTCCAATAAGAATTTTATCATCCGCCCAGAGGGCTTTACCATTCCATTTAATGCGGAAAAAGTACACGGAATCTCTACCAAGCGCGCCTTGGAAGAAGGACATGATCTGAAAGAAATCTTACAAGTCTTCCGGGAGGATGTAATCCAATCCAAGTACCTCGTAGGACATAACATTGGGTTTGACATCCATGTAGTAGGTTCAGAATACCTTCGTGGAGCGCTAGTTATGCCCTTTGAGGGTAAAGCTGAGCTGGACACCAAGGATATTTCTACCCAATTCTGTGCCCTTCCTGGCGGGAAAGGAGGCAAGTTCAAATGGCCTACGCTGACCGAGTTGCATCAAAAACTTTTTGGCGAAGGCTTTGGGGATGCCCACGACGCAGCTTATGATGTTGCCGCTACTGCCCGCTGCTTTTTTGGGTTGATTACTCAAAAAATCCAAAGCCCAGAACCTGGTATCTCTTCAGAAGAGGTGCAGTACGAGGCCCCTGTACTCGCAGAAGCCAATTTTGCACAGCGCAACCTAGAAACAAAACCCGCAAAAGAGGACACCGCAAAAAAATCAACTCCTGGAGGTTTAGTCGAAACAAACGACAGCCCCTTCACGCACCTGCATGTGCACACGCAATATTCTGTATTGCAGTCAACCTCCGAAATCCCGACACTTGTAGCCAAGGCAAAAGCGCTGGGCATGAGCGCCCTTGCAATGACCGATCACGGCAACATGATGGGTGCATTTCACTTCGTGAAGGAAGCAATGTCCAAGGAAATTAAACCCATCCTAGGTGGGGAATTTAATCTGTGCAGGGACCGGAAAAATAAAGCGGCTAAGGACGATGGCTACCAAACCGTGCTGCTGGCAAAAAATAAGGCTGGCTACCACAATCTTGCGAAGCTTGCCTCCTATGCAAATACGGAAGGATTTTATTACGTACCCCGTATCGACAAGGATTTACTTGTCCAGTACAAGGGAGACTTGATTGCCAGCACCGGAGGTATTTGGGCGGAGATCCCCTACCTCATCCTCAATGTGGGAGAAACCCAAGCAGAGGAAGCTTTTGTCTGGTGGAAAGAGCAGTTTGGGGATGATTTTTACGTTGAGCTCAACCGGCATGGAGTCCCTGAAGAGGACAAAGTCAACGAGGTGCTCCTCGAATGGGCCCACAAATACGGGGTAAAGTATTTTGCCTCCAACAACTCCTATTACAACGAAAAGGGAGATGCCAAGGCGCATGACATCTTACTTTGTGTCAAAGATGGGGAGCTACTAGAGAAGCCTAAAAAGTATGTAGGCAAGCGAGGCCGAGAATTTAGATTTGGCTTTCCCAACGATGAGTTCTACCTCAAAAGCCCAGAGGAGATGAAGCAGCTGTTTGCGGATTTGCCGGAGGCGATCCACTGCACGCAAGAAATCGTTGAAAAATGCGAGGCCTACAAACTTGCGCGAGAGGTATTGTTGCCAAAATTTGACATCCCGGAAGAATTTAAACATCCCGAAGACGCCACAGATGGAGGCAAGCGAGGAGAAAATGCCTACCTACGCTATCTCACCTTCGAGGGCGCTAAAAAACGCTACCCAGAACTTAATCCTGAAATTCAGGAGCGTCTGGACTTTGAGCTGAAAACCATAGAAAACACAGGATATCCAGGTTACTTCTTAATTGTCCAGGATTTCACGAGAGCAGCACGAGACATGGGCGTATCGGTGGGCCCTGGAAGAGGTTCTGCTGCCGGTTCTGCCGTCGCCTACTGCGTAGGGATCACCAATATTGATCCAATCAAATACGATTTGCTATTCGAACGATTCTTGAATCCCGATCGAGTATCCTTGCCCGATATTGACATTGACTTTGATGACGAAGGTCGTCAAGCGGTCATCGATTATGTCATCAAGAAGTACGGAACTAATCAGGTGGCGCAGATCATTACCTATGGTACGATGGCAGCCAAATCTGCTATTCGAGATACCGCACGAGTATTGAACTTACCGCTCGCTGAGGCAGGAAGACTGGCCAATTTGGTCCCTGATATCAAGCTCAAAACCTTATTTGAGCTTGCCAAAAATAGGCCTGCCCTATTGGACAAACTGAAGGGCCAAGGCGAACTTCTTCAGAAGGCGGAGGAACTTATAAAAATAGCTCAAGGACTGGACGATTCCGCAAAGACCATTAACCAAGCCGCAGTTCTTGAAGGATCAATCCGTAACCTAGGCATCCATGCCTGCGGGGTGATCATTACGCCCTCCGACATCACCAACTTCGTCCCAGTTGCCTTAGCCAAGGACTCGGACATGGTTTGTACCCAATTTGACAATGCTGTTGTTGAATATGCAGGCCTATTGAAAATGGACTTCCTGGGTTTGAAGACACTTACCCTCATCAAGGACGCCATTAAAATCATCAAAGAACGACACGACATTCAGCTGGATGCAGATGCTTTTCCCATCGACGATGCAAAGACCTACGAACTTTTTCAGCGAGGCGAAACTGTCGGCATATTCCAATACGAAAGTCCGGGGATGCAGAAATACATGCGGGAATTAAAACCGACAGTTTTTGCTGACCTCATTGCGATGAACGCCCTCTATCGACCCGGTCCTTTGGCCTACATCCCCTCCTTTATCAAGCGAAAGCATGGTACAGAGCCCATTTCCTATGATTTGGAGGACATGAAGGAGTACTTGGAGGAAACCTACGGGATCACTGTTTACCAGGAACAGGTCATGCTGCTTTCCCAGAAAATTGCCGGATTTACCAAAGGTGAGGCAGATGTACTCAGAAAGGCGATGGGAAAAAAGCAGAAAGATGTATTGGACAAAATGAAGCCCAAATTTGTGGAGCAGGCTGCGACCAAAGGTCATGACGCCAAGAAGCTGGAGAAAATATGGACAGACTGGGAGGCTTTTGCATCCTATGCCTTCAACAAATCGCACTCTACCTGCTACGCATGGATTGCTTACCAAACCGCCTACCTCAAAGCACATTATCCTGCGGAATACATGGCCTCGGTGCTGAGCAACAACATGAATGACATCACCCAGGTGACCTTCTTTATGGAAGAATGCAGACGAATGGGATTGCAAGTTTTAGGTCCAGATGTCAATGAATCCAAAAGTGGCTTTACGGTTAATTCCCAAGGAGAAATTCGCTTTGGTATGGCTGCCATCAAAGGTGCGGGGACCGCAGCGGTGGAAGAAATCATCAAAGAGCGGATCAGCAATGGCCCTTACAGGAACATTTTTGAGTTTGCGAAGCGTGTCAACACCCGTACCCTCAATAAAAGATCCATGGAAGCATTGGCCATGGCAGGAAGTTTTGATTGCTTCAAAGAGCATCACCGCAGGCAGTACTTGGAGGCTCCAGACGGAGATGTGAGCTTGATTGAAAAGGCAAGCCGCTACGCACAGAAAATACAACAGGAGGAGGACAGTGCTCAGGTAAGCCTCTTTGGAGGAAGTAGCGGGAATGCAGAAGTCCCATTACCTTCAGTTGCTCCGATGGAGCCATTTTCTCAAATTCAGCAGCTCAACATTGAGAAGGAAGTAGTAGGCTTATTTATCTCTGGACATCCTTTGGATCAGTACCAACTGGAGATCGACTCCTTTACCAATGCCACATTGACAGCCCTCAACGACCTAGAAGCCTTAAAAGGGAAAAACGAGTTACGTCTGGCGGGATCGGTAGCAAGCTTTGCACACCGAACCACCAAAAACGGAAAGCCTTTCGGCACGCTTACGATGGAAGATTACCATGGTACCTTTACCTTTTTCCTCTTTGGGGAGGATTACGTAAAGTTTAAGCAGTACTTCATGACCGGCTGGTTTTTGTTTATCAATGGAAGTGTAGCCCAAAAGAAATGGGGCAACGATAATGAAGTAGAATTTAAAATCAATTCCATCTCCCTACTCAGTGAGGTTCGAGGCCGCATGATTAAAGGACTTAAAGTAAATATCAATTTGGATGATTTGACGCTTGATCTCATGGAGAAACTGGAGCAAATCACCTTAAAATACAAGGGGGATGCAAAATTATACATTGAGGTCTTGGACCAGCAGGAGAACATCAGTCTTGAGCTTTTTTCTAAGAAAATCAAAGTTGATCCGAGTGCTGAGTTAATCAAGGAGTTAAAGCTGCTCCCCGAAGTAGCTTACAAAATCATGGACCGATAACTTAAAAAAAATAGACCCATCAGCAATTAATTAAAATTGAACGGAACTTATTCGGATTCAATTGCATTTTGCTGATATATTTGAGAAAAGAACCTTACCTGAAAGCATCCCATGGCAAAAGCAATTGAAATTACCGACGCAAACTTTGAAGAAATCATCTCCGGAAGCCAACCCATCCTTGTTGACTTTTGGGCAGAATGGTGCGGTCCATGCAAAATGATTGGACCAGTAGTAGAAGAGTTGGCGTCTGATTACGAAGGAAAAGCAGTGATTGGAAAGGTGGATGTAGATGCCAACCCTTCTGTAGCACAAGCTTTTGGTATCCGATCCATTCCTACTCTCCTATTTTTTAAAGGAGGCGAAATCGTCGACAAACAAGTAGGAGCAGTTCCTAAGTCTGTTTTGGCACAAAAACTGGATGCGCAGCTGTAACTCTTGCAATCCAAAGCTAAAGCCGTAAAGTAATCTTTGCGGCTTTTTTTATCTTTCACATCTCCATGGCTGAAGTCATCCTCACTTTAGAAAATTTTTGGACGCTACGCGAACAACTACCCTTGGTAGATGCCCGTAGTGAGGGGGAGTTTGCGCAAAGTCATATTCCTGGGGCAATTAACATTCCTATTCTTGACAATGCAGAACGGATCCAAGTAGGCACTTTATACAAGCAGGCAGGTCCTGAAAAAGCAACGTTGAAGGGTTTTGAACTGGTTGGCCCCCGATTCCACCTCATTCAACGCGAGGCGCTCCGCAAGTTCCCAGCTAAAAAATTAATACTTTATTGCTGGCGTGGAGGAATGCGAAGCCAAATTCTTTCATGGCTTTTGACCCAAGTGGGATTTGAAATTTTTCGATTGGAAGGGGGGTACAAAACTTACCGCAGCTTTACCTTTGAAGCAGTACGGAAGCCTTATCCACTACTTGTATTGGGAGGAAAAACAGGTGCTGCCAAAACAGTATTGCTTCAAAAGTTAAAAGAAAGGGGGGAACAGGTGGTGGATTTGGAGGGATTAGCGAATCACAAAGGCTCCTCCTTCGGTGCTATAGGTCAGCCTGCACAGCCTAGTGTGGAACAATTTGAGAACCTTTTAGCAGAGCAACTTCGAAAAATCAATCTGGATCAAGCCCTGTGGGTGGAAAATGAGAGCCGGAGAATTGGGCAAATTATCCTGCCAGACAGTTTTTATTTGCAGATGACCCAAAGTCAACGCATCGAAATTGACAAAACGGAAGAGGAACGCATTGTCCACATTGCAAGCGAATATGCTGCATTGGATCAAGGGGAATTATCAGCTGCCGTCCTAAGGCTACAAAAGCGACTTGGTGGAGATCGAACCAAGCAGGCGCTCGAGGCCATTCAAGTCAATCAACCTGAAATCTGGATTCCAATCTTATTGCTGTATTACGACAAAACCTACGAGTTTGATCTACAGCGTCATGAAGTTTCAAAAACCATTCGCTTGACCCTGCAAGGACTGACTCTTGAAGATCAAGTTACCTTACTTTTACAAACCAAACCCATAGTAAATGGAACAAGTCATCCGACTCACTGAGTGGAGTGAGGGATCTGGTTGCGGTTGCAAAATCGCTCCCGCCATATTGGATCAAATCCTGCAAGCAAGCGGCTCATTCTCCCAAAAAGATCCCAACCTACTGGTAGGCAACTCTTCGAAGGACGATGCTGCAGTCTATCAGGTATCCGAAGATCTAGCGATGATCAACACCGTTGATTTCTTCACCCCTATTGTGGATGATGCATTTGATTTTGGGCGCATTGCTGCCACCAATGCCATCTCAGATGTGTATGCGATGGGAGGCAAACCACTATTTGCCAATGCAATATTAAGTTGGCCAGTGGAAAAACTAGCTCCAGAATTGGCTGCAAAGGTACTGGAGGGAGCAAAATTGGCATGCAGCCATGCAGGAATTGAGTTGGCAGGTGGACATTCCATTGCAGCCAAGGATCCACTTTTCGGACTTTCCGTGAATGGAGTCATCCATCCCAGAAAAATTAAAAAAAACACAGGGAGTAAGGAAGGCGATCTTCTCTTTTTAACCAAGCCCTTGGGTATCGGTGTCTTGGCTACGGCGCTGAAGCGTCAAAAAATTAGTCCCCAGGACTACCAGCGCATGGTAGAGGTTGCTTGCCAGCTCAACAAGATTGGAGAAGTTCTGGGCAATCACGAGGAAGTGCATGCACTTACAGATGTAACTGGGTTTGGTTTGCTAGGACATGCACTAGAAATGGCTGAGGGAACAAATCTCTCCCTACAATTAGATTTCAAGTCCCTGCCATTAATTGAAGGAGTGCAAGACTACATCCAACAGTTTATTTTTCCAGACAACACCTACCGCAATTGGAATGCCTATTCGGCTAAGGTCAGCGGTGTAAACGGCATGGAGCTAGTTCCGCTATGTGATCCCCAAACCAGCGGAGGCTTACTTATCGCGGTCGCGGAGGAAAACAAAGCCTGGTTTGTGGAAACGATGGGCTTACATGAACAACGTTTCTGGGAGATTGGAAAATTTACACCAAAGCACAGTTTCTGTATAGAGATGGTCAATTAAACAAATTATATACTGCTAACTTCATGAAGGTCAATCATAAAAGATACTTATGAAGAAATTAGCATTGATTTTCCTCTTGCTCCTCCTCGGAACAAATGGATTCGCTCAAAATCAAGAAAACGTAACGAGTGAACTTGTCATTTTAAATGTAGTTACGGGTGAGGAAAGGACCGTACTTCGCCAAGATCGACATTTTGAAGCGCCTAACTGGTCAAGAGACGGGAGCTATTTGCTTATCAATTCGGGCGGTTTATTGGAAAAAATTGACTTCGATGGTAAGAGTTTAGGTTTTCTCCATGAAGGGGTAATTTCCACTGTAAATAACGACCACGGACTCAGCTTTGATGGAAAAACACTTGTTTTTAGTAAAAATGAGAAGGGTCTAGGCTCTAGAATCTATACGCTCCCGATGGAGGGAGGGCAGCCTAAATTAATCACTCCAGCTTATCCAAGTTACTGGCACGGAATCAGTCCTGACGGAAAGTTATTAGCCTATTGCGCCAAAAGAGGGGAGGAATGGGATATCTATGCGATTCCAACAACAGGTGGAGATGAGATTCGTCTTACCAATGCAGCAGGTCTTGACGATGGCCCTGAATATTCGTACGATGGACAGTGGATCTATTTTAATTCCCACCGAACGGGACGGATGCATCTTTACCGGATGAAAGCTGATGGCAGCGAACAGGAACAGCTCACGTTTGATGAATTGGATAATTGGTTTCCCCACCCTTCGCCAGACAATCAGAGTATCGTTTACATTTCCTATTTGGAGGATCAGAAAGGATCTCATCCTTTTGGGAAAGATGTCAAGTTACGGATCATGCACCTATGGGATAAGAAAAGCGTAGACCTAACCGTTCCTTTTTATGGAGGTCAGGGCACGATTAATGTGCATAGCTGGTCTCCAGACGGAAAGTGGATCGCGTATGTGCGGTACGCTAAAAGGACATAGAAAGCTGCTTTTACCTATTCATGAATTTGATTTTCAATTAGTATAAAAATCATTTAGTTTTAAAAAAAAGAATTCACAAAAAAATCTATGGGAAAAAAGACCCCTTAAAAAGGTTAAAAAACTGCTTTTCATACTTACAAAAAAACCGTAAAAGATTAGTTTAAAGCGTATGAATTATTCCTACAAAGACCGGCTCCGGTATTATTTTGAAAACACGATTTCTTCAGGCCCCATAGGGGTTATCAAATGGCTAGGATTGATTTCCCTCGCTTCCATTTTATTCTTAGGAGTTATAATTATTGTTTTCGGCATCAAGGACGACCCAGAAGCTGAGTCTTCTCTTGGGTTTATTGAAGGAGTATGGCAAAGCCTAATGGCAACACTAGATTCAGGAACCATGGGAGGGGATCAAGGCTGGAACTATAGAGTAGTTCGATTTAGCGCCACCTTACTTGGGATTTTTATCATCTCCATTTTGATTGGTATCATTTCCTCCGGCATTGATGAAAAATTAGAAGACCTTAAAAAAGGGAAGTCCAAAGTTCTTGAATCAGATCACACCTTGATTTTAGGCTGGTCTGAAAAAATCTTTTCCATCATTCAGCAACTCATTGAGGCAAATACGAATTATAAAAATCGTGCAATTGTGATCCTTGCGGAGAACGATAAGGTAGAAATGGAGGATGAGATTAAGGCTAAAATAGGAGATCTTAAAACCAGTAAAATCATCGTAAGAAGTGGAAACCCACTTATCTCCAGTGATATAGAAGTAGTAAACCCCAATGAGGCTCGCTCCATCATCATTTTAAGTCCCGAAAGAGAAAATGCGGACACATTTGTCATCAAATCAGTCATGTCATTTACAAATGGCAAAAACAGGAGAAAAGATGCTTACAACATCGTTGCAGAGATCAAGGAGGAAGATAATCTGGAGGCCGCGGAAGTAGTTGGAAATGGAGAAGCTGTTTTCGTGTATACCTCAGATTTAATTGCAAGAATCACCGCCCAAACCTGTAGACAGTCTGGATTAAGTGTTATTTATTCCAACTTGATTCAATTTGAGGGTGATGAAATCTACTTTAAAGAGCAAGAAGATTTACAAGGAAAAACCTACAAAGAGATTTTGAGCAAATACGATACCTCATCCATATTCGGATTTTTTTCTCAAGGTAAGGCGCAAATTAATCCACCCATGGATACGGTTTACCAAAAAGGCGATCAACTCATCGCCATTTCAGAGGATGATGATACGGTCGTGGCAGATGGACAAAATCAGGTAGCATTAAAATCTCATTTGTTTAATGAGTATAAACCCTCAGCGAAGAAAATAGAGAAAACACTTCTTTTGGGATGGAACAAAAACGCAAGTACCATCATTACCGAGTTGGATGAGTACGTTTCCAAAAAATCAAGTGTGCACATTCTGTGCGAAGAGGAAATTGATTTGTCTGGAATTGCAGTAAAAAACCTAAGCCTAAAAAGTCAAGTCGGAAAAATTACCCGTAGGAAAGTTTTAGAAGAAATTCATCCCGAAAACTTCGATCACATCATTCTATTGAGCAATAATGAAATTGAGATACAAGAAAGCGATGCTCAAACCTTGATTTGTTTGCTTCATTTGCGAAATATTGGTTCTAAGTACGCTAAAAACTTAAGCATCGTTTCAGAAATGCGGGATTTGCGCAACAGAGAAATTGGTTTGGTGACCAGAGCTGATGATTTCATAATTGGCGATAATATTATCAGCTTGATGCTTTCACAACTTTCTGAAAACAAAGAGTTGAAACATGTTTTTGATAATTTATTTAATTCAGAAGGTTCAGAAATCTATTTGAAACCTATGGAGGATTACATCAAAACTGGAGAAAGGGTGAATTTTTACACCTTACTTGAGGTTGCTGCTCAAAGAAATGAAACGGCGATTGGCTATAGAAAAATAGAATTTAAGGAGAGTTCAAAAGACAATTTTGGAGTGGTCATCAATCCTAAAAAAAGCGAGGAAGTAGTGTTCTCAGCTCAAGATTACCTCATTGTATTGAGTGAGAATTAAATCTAAAAGATAAAATGTGCTGATGATTTAAGTTGAGTAGTGATGAAAATCGGTGCTACTTGAGAGAAATTGGAGGCTATCTTTTACGGAAGTTTCCAATTTGGTTCTTCCAAGAATTTTCTTAGATTGAGTAATAATTTTCCCATTATACCCCTAAACCCCACAGAACGATGGCTAAAGGAATGAATACCCAAAAAGCGGCGAAGAAGGCGCCTACCAAGACTCCTAAGGAGAAGAAGGAAGAAAAAAGAGAAAAAAAGAAAAAAGGCTACGAATAGATAGCCTTTTTTTTTGTATCAAGTAACTAGTATCAAGTAGCAAGACGTTAAAATCTGTACCAGGTACAATGTACCAAGAACCATGTATTAAGTACCAAGTATAATGCATTAAGATCCTTCTGAAGTAAAATTTGGGCAGAAAACGAATTCCTACTTGGTACTTTGTACTTATTACTAAGTACTTGGTACTTTATTTGCGACTGATTGAAAAACGAATCCATCCATGAAGGGTTTTAAAAAACTGGGGCTCCTACTTTTAGCGGTAATTGGTATGGGTCTTCTGTATCCACAGCATTATTCCATGCCGGTTGAAGGAGCTTCACAATCGAGCTACAATCAACAATCATTTTGGTATTATCCTTGGGGCAAATCTGGCACTCACAAGGGAGTGGACATTTTTGCAAGACAAGGAACACCTGTTCGCTCTGCTACGAGTGGATTGGTCCTTTATACCGGACAACTCAAACTAGGTGGAAATATTGTGTTGGTTTTAGGCCCCAAATGGCGCTTGCATTATTATGCTCATTTACACGAAATCAACATCTCGAATTTTTCTTTGGTAGGAGGCGGCGAGAAGCTGGGTACCGTCGGTACTACTGGAAATGCGGCTGGCAAACCGCCACACTTGCATTATGCTTTGGCAACCCCAATTCCATATTTCTGGCGTATAGACGAAGCCAAGCAGGGCTGGTTGAAAATGTTCTATCTAAATCCGATAGAGTCCCTAGAGGATTTGTGAGGCATTTTTAAAAAGATACAAGAGACGAGATGCAAGAGCCGGGACTAGAAAGCAATTTTAGTATCAAGTAGCTAGTATCAAGTAGCAAGACAAATTCGGATGGTCCACGAATTCCCACTTCTTCATTCTTCAATCAGCGTTCGATATTCGACATTAGCAAGAATTTGTACCAAGTATCAAGTACAATGTGCCATGATCTTTCAAAATAAAGATTTGGGTCAGAATATGAATCCATACTTCGTACATGGTACTTGGTACATGGTACAACAAAAAAGCCCTTCGAAGTGAATCGAAGGGCTTGAATAATGTGGCGGCGACCTACTCTCCCGGGTGTAACCCCAGTACCATCGGCGCTGCAGGGCTTAACTTCTCTGTTCGGGATGGGAAGAGGTGGGAC
>CANHCD010000027.1 GCA_947458795.1 Cyclobacteriaceae bacterium
GCGGGAGATTTGAACTCCTGACCTCACGTTTATGAATCCTTCGCTCTATCCAACTGAGCTACCTCGCCATTTATAATCAATATACTCTTTGGAGTTGAACTCCCGTCCGCCGCGGCGGATATGAATCCGTAGGGCTAAACCAACTGAGCTACCTCGCCAAATTTCTTTTTCCGTTTTTAGGGATGTTTGGGATTATTGGTTATCTTCCAAAACATCTTTTTTCCTTCCTTTTCACCCAATCCATACTGGAATTGATTCCAAGGCCCCCAAAACGGAATGCAAATATGAGGGCTTGATGGCTGAAATGCAAATTGAGAAGGACTTTAGAATTGAATTAGTTCGGAATTTTCCTACCAAAATATGTCTACAAACCAATTTGTTGCTGATTATCAATTAAATGCTTCCAAAAAAATTGTCTATGCCTATTTAAGCTCTGCGAGTGGATTGCAAGAATGGTTTGCTGATAAAGTCCGAATTGATGAAGATAAAAACTACATCTTCAATTTTGATCAAGAGGACCATTATGCGAAGCAAACCATCGTAAAAGCCAATTTGCATGTTCGATGGGATTTTTTTGATCCTAAATCTCCAAATAGCACTACGGAATCCTTTATCGAATTCAAGCTAGATGAGACCGAACTTACTCAATCCCTATTTTTGAAAGTAATTGATCAATCAAATTTCTACACCCTGGACGAACTTGAAGGAATCTGGGAAGGCCTCATTTCGAAGTTAAAAGAAACTATTGGAGGATAAATCCCATCATTCAGTGCAGTTTCTCAGCGAGAAATTCCCGTACTTTGTTTGGATTTCTGCAGATGAAAAAACTAGATAAGCTTATTCTAGGCTCTTTTTTAGGCCCTTTTTTACTCACCTTTTTAGTGGTTGACTTTATCTTATTGATTGTCAACATGTTAAAGTATTTTGATGAGATATTCGGGAAGGGCCTTGGATTTTGGATTTATGCAGAACTGATTGGTTACTTCGTCATCAGTATTTCTCCTATGGCACTCCCGTTGGCCATGCTGCTATCAAGTTTGATGGCATTCGGGAATTTGGGAGAGCATTTTGAATTGACTGCAATCAAGGGAAGTGGCATTTCACTAACCAGAGCCATGCGTCCAATCGGGATTTTTGCCGTTGGCCTAACTTTCTTGGCCTTTTTATCAAACAATTACCTGGTACCAAAAGTCAATCTAAAGACCTTCTCGCTTCTTTATGATATCCGAATGAAAACTCCATCCTTGGATATTAAAGAAGGAGTGTTTTATGACGGCATTCCGAACTTCAGTATCAAAGTCAACAAAAAACTGGATGAAGTACGGCTGAAAGATATTTTGATCTACAATCATGCTGAAGGGCAAGGAAATCTGAATGTGACGATGGCAGATTCGGGTAGGATGGAGACCTTCAACAACGACAACTACATGAAGCTGACGCTTTATGCAGGCCAAAGTTACAAGGAGTCAAGATCCACTCGTGGGATCAATGAAGCACCGGTAGAGTTTTCAAGAACTGCATTTAAAGAGAATATTATGGTTTTTGATTTAGCTGCCTTTCAGTTAAATCGTACTCCTGAAAACCAATGGTCTACAAACCGTGCAATCAAAACAATTGAAGAGATTCGGCATGGTTTGGATTCCATTCATTTAGTTGTCAATGATTTAAAATATCAGAACTTTATCACTGCAGCAAGTATTTTTCCTTTTTTCACCAAAAACAAAAACCTTAATCCCTCACAAGAGATCTTAGTAGAAAAGGCACGATTCGATACCTTGAGAAGGGTTCGCATCCTACAAGAACAAGCATTGGGGGATAGTATAGATTCCGTAAATCGCGAGATTTTGATTGATTCGAACATCAACCAATCGCCTGAAGCGGTAGTAAGTGAACCAGCTCCTGTGATTGCTGATACTGAGCAACAAGAATCCGACGTTTCGCTACGAAAAAAGTTGGAAGCCAAGCAATTTGTTCAAAACGACTCAAGTGTCTCCGAACAACCCAAAGTGGACAGCCTGCCGATATTTGTAGGGAATTCCCTTCGAGTTATGCGAACCAAGCCCTTGACAACGCAGGAGAAAGAACTTCTCGATTCCATGTTCTACGAGCGAGGCTACCTCAGCAATGCCCTTACGCTAGCGCTAAATAATTCTAGAAACCTTAAAAATTCTTTTGATGTAAAGAAAAGCCAAGTTGATGGACAACTACGTGAGTTTAGACGCTACGAAATTGCCTGGTATCAAAAGTACAGTCAAGCCATTGCCTGCTTTGTCATGTTCCTCATTGGTGCGCCTTTGGGTGCTATTATTAAGAAAGGAGGGCTAGGACTTCCCGTTTTGATTTCCATTCTCTTTTTTATTCTATTCTACATGCTCACCATAACGGGGGAGAAGTGGGCTAAAGAAGGAGTGGTAGATTCACTACTAGGAACAATTTTTTCAAACCTATGTCTACTTCCATTTGGATTATTTTTCTTGAGGCAGGCAAGAAAAGATGCCCGATTATTTGAATCTGACTTTTACACCGGGCTACTAAAATGGCTGCGTAAATTTGTGCCATCGACTCGTTCTATTTGACTTATTTGTTTCAAAATTGAATTTTAACCCTTACCTTTGTCATTGTTTTATAAAATTTAGCTAATCATGTATTTGACACCAGAGAAAAAACAAGAGTTGTTTAAAAATCATGGACGGTTAAAATCTGCTACTGATACAGGTTCTCCTGAATCACAGATTGCCCTCTTTACACACCGAATTCAGCATTTGACGGCGCATTTGAAGTCAAATAAAAAAGACCACTCCACGCGATTGGGATTGATGAAGTTGGTTGGAAAGAGAAGAAGTCTTCTAGACTACCTCCATAAAAGAGAAATCGAGCGCTACAGATCAATTATCGCTGAGCTCGGAATCAGAAAATAACTCGAAAGTAGGGTTCTCTTCCTTGAGAACCTTACTTTTTTCTTTTTTTAGCGACAACCCTTTATTTTTTATTATTTAGAATTAATTCAACACGTTGATATGTTACCAAATTTGATCACCAAGACCATCACCCTTCAGGATGGTAGAGAAATTAGTATAGAAACCGGTGCTTTAGCCAAACAGGCTGACGGTTCTGTTGTAGTGCGGATGGGAAAAGCGATGCTTTTGGCTACCGTAGTTGCCAAGAAAGATGCTTTAGATGGAGTTGATTTTTTGCCTTTGTCTGTAGATTACCAAGAGAAATTTGCATCCTCAGGAAAGATTCCTGGAGGCTTTTTGAAAAGAGAAGGAAGACTTTCTGACTACGAAGTGCTCATTAGCCGAATTGTAGATAGAGCTATCCGACCTATTTTTCCAGACGATTACCATGCAGACACGCAGGTGATGATTACCTTGATGTCTCACGACGAAGAGGTACTTCCAGACGCGCTAGCAGGTCTTGCGGCATCAGCTGCATTGGCAGTTTCTGACATTCCATTCAATGGACCTATTTCCGAAGTTCGCGTTGCTAAAATTGACGGGAAATTGGTCATCAACCCTAAGCCTGCAGATTTAGCAAAATCCACCTTGGAGTTTATTGTTGCAGGTTCTTTGGATTTCATTTTGATGGTTGAAGGAGAAGCTTCTGAAATCCAAGAGGATGAAATGGTTGAAGCTATTCAATTTGCGCACGAAGAAATTAAAAGACATTGCCAAGCACAGGTGGAATTGACCAAGTTGGTAGGCAAGGAACTAAAAAGAGCTTACAGTCACGAGAAAAGTGATGCTGCGCTTTACGATCACATGAGAGCAGCTACTTATGGCAAGCTTTTCGAGGCGGTGAATCGCCAAATTGCCAATAAGAACGAACGTTCTAGTTTGGTGAAAGCAATTAAAGAGGAATATGTATCTAGCCTAGCTGAGGATCATGGATTTGAGACAAGCTTAATTGGACATTATTTCCATAACATTCACAAGGAAGCTGCTCGTAACCTAACACTTGAAACGAAGAAGCGTTTGGATGGAAGAAACCTAGACGAAATCAGACCTATCTGGTCTGTTGTTGACTATCTTCCTTCTGCACACGGTTCTGCAGTATTTACCCGTGGAGAAACTCAATCTGTCACCACTTGTACTTTGGGTACGAAGATGGACGAGCAAATGATTGATGGAGCTGTAATCTCCGGATACAATAAATTTTACTTGCACTACAACTTCCCAGGATTTTCTACCGGTGAGGTAAAGCCCAACAGGGGAGTAGGCAGAAGAGAAGTAGGACATGGCAACCTAGCCATGCGTGCCTTGAAAAAGGTATTGCCTCCTGACACTGAAAATCCATATACGATTCGTATTGTTTCTGATATTTTGGAATCCAACGGTTCCTCTTCCATGGCTACCGTTTGTGCGGGATCTTTGGCATTGATGGATGCTGGTGTTCAGATCAAGGCGCCTGTTACAGGAATTGCTATGGGGATGATATCCGATGCTAAAACAGGGAAATACGCAATTTTATCCGATATCCTAGGAGACGAAGATCACCTTGGTGACATGGATTTCAAAGTGACTGGTACAGCTAAAGGAATCACGGCTTGTCAGATGGACTTGAAAGTAGAAGGTTTGGATTATTCTGTATTGAAAGAAGCACTTCACCAAGCGAAAGCTGGAAGACTTCATATTTTGGATGAAATCACCAAGACCTTGGCTGCTCCAAAAGCAGACCTGAAGCCACACACACCGCGTTCATTCATGATGTGGATTCCTAAAGAATTGATTGGTGCAGTGATTGGACCTGGAGGAAAGGTAATTCAGGAAATCCAAAAGGATACCAACACCACCGTCATCATTGAAGAAATTGACAATCAAGGAAAAATCAATATTTACTCTTCCAACCAAAATAACATGGATGCGGCGATTAGCAGAGTGAAAGCAATCGTGGCTCAGCCAGAAATTGGAGAGGTTTATACCGGTAAAGTAAAAAATATTCAAGCTTTTGGTGCCTTTGTGGAATTTATGCCAGGCAAAGATGGTTTACTTCATATATCAGAGATCAAGTGGGATCGCCTAGAGAGTATGGATGGCGTATTGGAACCGGGAGAAGAGATTACTGTCAAATTGATTGACGTAGATAAGAAAACCGGTAAATTCAAGTTGTCCAGAAAAGTTTTGCTTCCTAGACCTGAGAAATCAGCACCTAGCGCCTAATTTGATTAGGTTTCTGATTAAATAAACGAATTAACTCACCCCTTTTAATTAATTCATCCTGAATGAGGCAGCTAAAGATTAGCAAGCAGATCACGAACAGAGAATCACAATCTCTTGATAAGTATCTTCAAGAGATCGGAAAAGTAGATCTGTTGACAGCCGATGAGGAGGTTGTATTGGCAAAAAGAATCCGAGAAGGCGATCAGCTTGCTTTGGAGAAATTGACAAAAGCCAACCTTCGATTTGTGGTTTCTGTAGCCAAGCAATACCAAAACCAAGGCCTGTCCTTAGGAGATTTGATCAATGAAGGAAACTTGGGATTGATTAAAGCTGCGCAGCGTTTTGATGAAACAAGAGGCTTCAAGTTTATTTCCTATGCAGTTTGGTGGATTCGTCAATCCATCCTTCAAGCATTAGCTGAGCAATCACGAATTGTTCGTCTCCCTTTAAATAGAGTGGGCTCTTTGAATAAAATTTCAAAGACTTTCAGTGAGTTGGAGCAAAAATTTGAGCGTGAGCCATCTCCAGAAGAATTGGCAGAAGTACTTGAAGTGTCTGCTTCTGAGGTAGTTGACACCATGAAAATATCTGGCCGCCATGTTTCCATGGATGCTCCGTTTGTTCAAGGTGAGGAAAATAGCCTTCTTGATGTATTGGAGAATGATGGAGACGAAAAGCCTGATGATGGGCTAATGACCGATTCCTTGCGGAAAGAAGTACAGCGTGCATTATCCACATTAACTTCTAGAGAAGCGGATGTAATCACCCTTTACTTTGGATTGAATGGAGAGCATGCCATGACCTTAGAGGAAATTGGTGAGAAATTCAACCTTACTCGAGAAAGAGTAAGACAGATTAAAGAAAAAGCAATTCGAAGGTTGAGGCATACCTCTCGTAGCAAAACCCTCAAACCATATTTAGGATAGACAATTAGAAGGGGGCCTTTGCCCCCTTTTTTATTTCACAATAATTCAGTTTTGAGTATACCAAAGCATTATTTGCTAGAAGTTACTCCTGCTACTTAATTCACTATTGGGCCCAATACGCTACTAAAATGAACCAAGAAATCGAACAGGTAAAAGTATTAATCATTGGATCAGGACCTGCCGGCTACACCGCAGCCATCTACGCTGCACGGGCTGGAATGTCACCAGTTTTGTACACTGGAGGTCAGCCTGGAGGTCAATTGACTATCACTACGGACGTAGAGAACTATCCAGGTTATCCAGAGGGAATCATGGGACCTGAGATGATGGAAGATTTTAGAAAGCAGGCCGAACGATTTGGTACGCAGGTTCGGTATGGATTAGTAACCAAAGTTGACTTTAGTGCTCGTCCACATCGTGTTATTGTCGATGACCAGAAGACCATCCTAGCAGAGACGGTACTCATTAGCACAGGAGCATCTGCGAAGTGGTTGGGGCTCGAGAGTGAAACTCGCCTCAATGGAAGAGGTGTATCTGCATGTGCAGTTTGTGACGGCTTTTTCTTTAGGGGACAGGAAGTAGCCATTGTTGGCGCAGGCGACACGGCTTGTGAGGAAGCTTCTTACCTAGCCAATATTTGCTCGAAAGTCTACATGATCATTCGTCGCGATGAAATGAGGGCTTCTCAAATTATGCAGAATCGTGTCAAGAATAATCCAAAGATCGAAATCCTTTGGAATACCGAGACGCAAGAGATATTGGGGGAGGACGAAGTGAAGGGCATGCGAATTTTGAACACAAAAACAGAAAAAGTTTCTGAGATTTCAATTTCTGGCTTCTTTGTTGCTATAGGTCATCAACCTAATACAGAAATTTTCAAGGAATTCATTACAATGGATGCCGCCGGTTATATCAAAACTATTCCAGGAACTACGAAAACAAATGTTGAAGGCGTTTTTGCCTGTGGAGATGCACAGGATAATGTTTACCGACAAGCTGTAACTGCCGCAGGTACAGGTTGTATGGCTGCTTTGGACGCAGAGCGTTTCCTAGCAGCACTTGAAAGCCATTAAATGCAATTGATGAGGGGTTTAGTTTGGATACTTTTTTTTGGAATAGCTTTTGGCTTAGGGCTGATGCAGGCGCATGCGCAGGTAGTTCCTAAGACTTCCAATGAGAAGAAAAACTTTGATTTAAAGGAGCTGACCCAAGGTTTTCCGAAAATTATAAAGAAAAACCCCTCAGGGGATAATAACGGTTCCAAACGGTTAAACATTGAGCTTCGGGAATTTGATGAGGTAGGGTATTTGCAAAACCTATCTAGCAAAACTGATTCTCTACTTTTTCAAAACACGGTCGATTTGGAGCGAATTCGTTCGATCATTGCCGAGGATCCTTTTTCCATGGACTGGGCTCCATCGAATGAAATCATTCAGACTTCTGAACAGATCCTTGTAGATAGTGTTTGGATAACGGCATTCGAATACTTTTCGAATTGGGATACCCAGAAGGTTGATATCTACAACTTTGACATCAAGGACCTAAAAGACAGTGTAGTTTTAAAACTATACGATGAAAAAATCGGGGAATCTTGGAAAATGCCTTTACCGGATCTTTTGGTAAACTCTCGTTTTGGTCCTCGTTGGGGAAGGATGCATGGTGGTGTGGATCTGGATTTGAATACTGGAGATGCGGTCTACACGGCATTTGATGGAATCATACGCGTAAAGGGATTTGACCGATATGGCTACGGCTATTATTACGTGGTACGTCACAAAAATGGACTAGAAACCTTGTATGGCCACTTTTCCAAGCATGTTATGGAGGTAGGTGACGAAGTACTTGCAGGTGATCTGTTGGGTAAAGGTGGGTCAACAGGCAGGAGTACTGGACCACACCTACATTACGAATTGCGCTACAGAGGATTAGCTTTTGATCCAGAAATTGTGTTTGATTTTGAACAGAATCAAATCCTTAAACGAGAATTAGTGGTTGACAAGAAATTGTTTGGTCATATCGCTAAGGCAAGAGCTGCAGCTTACCATCGAGTGAAAAGGGGTGAAAACTTGGGTTCAATCTCTAGACGTTATGGAGTTAGTATCTCTCAAATCACGAGGCTAAATGGAATTTCTACCCGTTCGATTCTGCGAATAGGTCAGAGTTTGCGTGTAAAATAACTTCCTGCTTATGCAAAAATTAGACATCCTTGTTCTAGCCGCCCATCCAGATGATGCAGAGTTAGGTTGCTCTGGAACGATCGCTTCCCAAGTAGCCAAGGGACACCAAGTAGGCATTGTCGATTTGACTCATGGAGAAATGGGCACCAGAGGAACTCCGGAACTCAGACTTCAAGAAGCTGCACATGCGGCTAAGCTGTTGGGACTTGCAGTTCGTGAAAATATGGGCTTTAAAGACGTATTTTTTCAGGACGACACCGAGCATCAACTGAAATTGATCCAAGTTATTCGTAAGTATCAGCCAGAGATTGTACTTGCTAATGCTGTATCCGATCGCCATCCAGATCATGGAAAGGGTTCTAGTTTAGCTACGAACGCCTGTTTTATGAGTGGTTTGAGCAAAATTGAAACTTGGAATGAAGGGGTGAAGCAAGCTCCTTGGAGGCCCAAGTTTGTGTACCACTACATTCAAAATAACTACATTCAGCCAGACTTCATTGTAGATATCTCCGCGTATTGGGATAAGAAAGTTGCAAGTATTGCTGCTTTTGGATCTCAGTTCTATAATCCGGAAAGTCAGGAACCTGCAAGCTTCATATCTTCGCCAGAATTTTTACCATTTATTGAGTCTAGGGCACGGGAGTTTGGACACCGTATTCAGGTAAAATATGGAGAAGGATTTACAGTAGAACGGTTTATTGGGGTTTCAGATCTTTTTGATCTGAAGTAATTAAGGAGCCAACCTTACTTTTCTCCAAACAGATTTCCCCTCTAATTCGTAGCAAATTCGGTCATGCAAACGGCTAGGTCTTCCTTGCCAAAATTCAATCCGATGGGGGAGTAGTCTAAATCCTCCCCAATGAGCGGGTCTTTGGATTGGAGTTTCTTTAAACTCCTCTTCCAATCTTTTCTGCGATTCTTCAATAACTGTTCGATCGGAGATTTCTTGACTTTGTGGAGATGCCCAAGCACCAATCTGTGAGCTAATTGGTCTAGAAAAAAAGTAGGTATCCGATTCCTTTTCACTTATTTTTTCCACCGTACCCACTACCCGAACCTGCCGTTCAATCTCTGGCCAGAAAAAGGTCAGCGAAGCTTTTGGGGATGCTGCCAATTCCTTTCCCTTTGAACTGGCATAGTTTGTAAAAAACACGAAACCTTGATCCAACTCCTTTAGAAGTACAATTCTTGCATTCGGAAAACCATCTTTTGAAATCGTGGAGAGACACATTGCGTTCACCTCTAAGGCTTCTGCTTGAATAGCCTCTTCCATCCATCGTCGAAACTGCAGGAGAGGGTCAGAATCTACATCCTGAATTTCCAATGCCTTTAGGGTGTAATCCTTTCTAATATCTGCAAGTATCATGGATGATTTCGTTTGGAAGAAAACTTTAAGGAGCCAAAACTTGGCATTTAGCAATCAAAAATTAAATTTAAGGAATCTTAAACTACTTTTCTACATGAAGGAGCATAGGAATCAGAATCCGCAAGCTGGAGATTTATTACTTTCAGAACCTTTTTTGACAGATGATAATTTCAGCAGAGCTGTAATCTTGCTTTGTGAGCATGAGGAGGGGATTGGTAGTGTAGGTTTTGTGATGAATAAGCCCTCTATTTTGAGCTTAGGTGATTTGGTAAGTGAGTTGGATTTTCTGGATGCCGAGGTTTTTGTGGGAGGCCCTGTGGAGCAAAATACGCTTCATTTTGTTTATTTTGGGCTTCAACTGATGGAGGAGAGCAAACCTTTGGGGAATGATGTTTGGTGGGGAGGGGATTTTTCCGAATTAATTCAACTCATTAATTCAAAAAAATTGAACTTGAGTCAAGTGCGTTTTTTTATAGGATATAGTGGCTGGAGTCCTGGACAACTTAATGCGGAGCTATCGGCACAATCCTGGATCGTATATTCAGACCCTTTATCACAGGAACTTTTTGCTAATTCTTCCGATCAGCTGTGGAGATCTCTAATGAAAAGTATGGGAGGAGACTTTGAAATTCAATCAAATTATCCAATTGACCCACGATTAAATTAGGCAAAATGCCTACATTTGCCCATATTTAAGTATACGTATTGTTTTTTATGGCTAAGAAAAGTAAAGAACTGTCTGAAGAAGACAAGGTGACCGAGACCCCAAAGAAAGGGACGAAAGGTAAAAAGATTGTTGCGGAACAAACTCAAGTTACGGATTCACTGGATCAGGTAGCACCTGTGGAAGTGATGGAAACTTCTGCAGAACCTCTGGTTCAAGAAGCTGCTGAGGGAACGAAGGTAGAAGAGGAGCAGACTGATCCCATTTCAATTCTTTTGGAGAATAGTCCAGAAGTGGGAGAATCAAGTGTAGAAGAAGAGCAGGTACCAATCGATTTATCGGGTTTATCTAAAGTTGATTTACTTGATTTGCTCAAAGAGAAATTAAGTCAGGGGGTTTCTGCCAAACTAGATAAGTTTGTGAATGAGCTCAAGGCTGCATTTGAGGAGCTATTTGTAAAAGAGCGTGAAGAAGCTTTGCAGCAATTTTTAGGAGAGGGTGGAGCTGCAGATGATTTTTCTTTCAGAGGATCAGAAGTGGATAAGGCATTTAATGCGCTCTTTAATGATTTCCGCCATCAATTAAGTTCAATCCGCAAAGAAGCGGATAGACAGAAGGAGAAAAATTTACAGTCCAAAACCGAGTTGCTCAATAAGTTGAGGGAGCTAGTAGATGGGGAGGAAACAACCTTGAGCATGTCTGCTGTAAAAGCTATTCAAGAAACTTGGAAGACTATTGGACCTGTTCCTTTGGCACAGAGTAAAAACCTTTGGGCTAGTTTTAATGCATTAATGGATCGTTTCTATGACAATAGAAGCATCTATTTTGAATTGAAGGAATTAGATCGAAAGAAAAATTTAGAAAGTAAGTTAGAACTTTGTGAGAAGGCTGAAGGGTTAAAAGAAGTTGAAGATCTCAAAGAGGCAATCCGAATACTAAATGAGCTTCATGAGGAATTTAAGCACCTAGGTCCTGTTCCTCGCGAGGAGCAAGAGCAGGTTTGGGTTCGTTTTAAAGCTGCTTCTGATGTTATTTATGACCGCAGAAAAGAATTTTTTGATGGCCAGAAAGACGTAATTAAAAAGAACCTTGCTGAAAAAGAGGTGCTGATTGTTAGTTTAACGCCATTTGGTGAATACAAAGCGGACCGCATTAAGGATTGGAATACGAAGACCAAGGAGATCCTAGAAATTCAAAAAGCTTGGGAGAAAATTGGTGCAATCCCTAAAGAATCTGGTAAGGAAATTAATAAAGCGTTTTGGACCTTATTTAAGCAGTTCTTCCACAATAAGAATTTGTTTTTCAAGGAGCTAGATGAGGTAAGGGCAGCCAACCAAAAGAAGGCTGAAGATTTGATCAAGCAGGCAGAGGAGCTACAAGCAAATACAAACTGGCAGTCAACTGCTAATCAGCTTGTAAAATTGCAGCAGGAGTGGAAGAAGTTAGGACCCACTCCAGAAAAGAATAGAGATTCATTGTATAAAAAATTCAAGGAAGCCTGCGATACTTTCTTTGAAAACAGACGTACCTCAACCAAGGATTCCAATACAGAGTTTGATGCGAACTTGACTAAAAAGCAAGACATTATCGCACAGATAGTGGAGTTGACAAAGAAGGGGACAGGTCTTGAGGAACCTCAATTGAGCAGTTTGGTTGCTGAATTTAATTCGATTGGGTTTGTCCCACGAAAAAACATCAAAGAGATCCAGGCTAAGTTTAAAGATGCTGTAGATGCTTATTTAGAAAAGCTTGGTGGAAAGGGTGGCGATAAGGATGATTTCTTATTCCGACTCAATCTAAACCGTTTGCAGGCAGATCCAAATTCAGTGAAGACACTGAATAAAAAGGAGCATGGTATCAGAAAGCAGATTACTGACCTTGAAAATAGCATCACCTTGTGGAGAAACAATCTCGACTTCTTTGCTGCTTCCAAGACAGCTGATAAGTTAAGGGAACAGTTTGATGTCAAAATCCAAAAAGCGGAGGAAGAGATCGATAAACTGAAGAAAAAGTTAACAATTCTGAAGGAATTTTAATTTTTAGGTCCTCACTATCTGAAAGATAGCGGGAATCTTAAAAAATATGGGAAGTGCTTTTGGACGAATAGGCCAATCCTTCTATATTTGCACCACCATAAAGGTAGGCCTCTTTAGCTCAGCTGGTAGAGCAACTGACTTGTAATCAGTAGGTCGCTGGTTCGATCCCGGCAAGGGGCTCTTGGTTATCAAGCACTTACGAGAATTTTCTTGTAAGTGCTTTTTTATTTGGCTAGTCCCTAGCCAAAGGGCTGTTCAATAGAAATACTTTGTTTTGAGAAATAGTGTGGACCATCATCACCTATGTACAAACAATCTTCTAATCTAATTCCAAATTCTCCAGGAATGGCGATGGTAGGTTCATTGCTAAAACACATTCCCGGCGCAATCTTGGTCATGTTCCCCTTTACAAAATTTGTCCACTCATGGCCTTCTAAGCCGATTCCATGTCCTGTTCTATGTGGTAGTCCTGGTAGTTTGTAATTCTTACTAAACCCAGCCGATTCAATCACTGCCCTTGCAGCAGTATCTACAGACTCACATGTTGCACCTATTTTTATTGCGGCGAATGCAGCATCCTGTGCTTCTTTCTCGAGGTTCCAAACATCAATCTGACGTTGACTTGGTTTGCCCATAACAATCGTTCTGGAGATATCTGATGCATAC
>CANHCD010000028.1 GCA_947458795.1 Cyclobacteriaceae bacterium
AGGGTAACTTCTTCTACAATGGAAGCTTTGTACCTTCTTATGGTCCAGTATCTAACAACAACCCAGATTTGTCTTGGGAAACGAAAGACGAAGTTAACGTAGGTTTAGATTTCGTTGCTTTCAACAATAAACTTTCTGGTACAATTGACTATTTCACTAGAGTAACAAGTGGAATGATTTTACCAATCAACTTACCAGTTCCACCAAACCTTTTCCCAACTACACTTCTTAACATTGGTGAAGTTGAAAACTCTGGTCTTGAAGTATTGTTGAACTACAATGCTATAGACAAGAGTGATTTTAAATGGACTACTGGTGTTAACTTCTCTACGCTAGCTACTAACCTTAGAAGTTTGTCAGCAGGAGATCTTTCTTTCGGAGCAGTAAATTACCGCTCTAACTTCGGTTCTCCAGGTCAAAACCTTACTCAGTTGATCCGAGTTCAAGAGAACGGACCATTGGGACAGATTTGGGGTCCAATTCAGACAGGTATTGATGAGAAAGGTGCTCCAATCATGAAAGTGATTGATGGTACAGCTAAAGATGCAAACGGAAACCCTGTTTATTGTAATTGCGACGCAGATAGAGCTCAATTGGGTACTGCTTATCCTACAATCAACTTTGGTATCAATAACAGCTTTAACTACAAGAATTGGGATTTCAATTTCTTCTTCAGAGGTTCACTTGGTCACTCTTTGATCAACAGCTATAGAGGTTTCTATGAAAACACTGAAAGTACTACAGTTCAAAACTGGAACGTTGTGAAAACTAAATATTTTGATCCAAACATTAAAAAGGCAGAATATAACAGTAGCCACGTTGAAAAAGCAGATTTCATGATCTTGGATAACGCTACAATTGCTTACAATTTTAACGTGAAACAAGGTAAATCTGTAGGTAAAATTAGAACTTTCCTATCTGTACAAACACCATTCATGTTTACAGGTTACACTGGTGTAGATCCTTCAGTAAGATATCAGGACCCAGAAAACGGGGATCCACTTGCTCCTGGTATAGAGCGTAGAGCTACTTATTTCACTACTACCATTACTACTTTAGGTCTAAACTTAAGTTTCTAAGCTAAAACATAAAAAAATCATGAAAAAAACAATAAATATTAAATACTTCTTGATTGGCCTAGGACTGACTTATTTTGCTTCGTCTTGCGTTGATTTAGAGGAGAAGGTGTATAGCCAGATTACTTCAGACAACTTCTTCAAAACAGATGAAGAATTTATTTCAGCACTTGGAGGAGCGTATTCTTCTTTAGGTGGATTGGGTAATCACTCAGGTCTTTGGTCAATTAATGAAATTGCATCCGATGAAATCGTAGTTTCTCACAAAGGTGGTGACTGGTTTGACGGTGGTGTTCTTTTACAATTGCACCAACATGAATTCCAAAAGGATAATCCATTTTTGAACAACACATGGAACTTCCTTTTTGGAGGAATCAACACGTGCAATAGATTGATCTATTCTTTCGAGCAGCTTAACAATGCAAACTCTCCTGCTTACATCGCAGAGCTTAGAGCATTGAGAGCTTTGTACTACTATTGGGCTATGGATGCGTTTGGTAATGTTCCTATTGTAACGGACTTTACATCCACTGAAAAGCCTGCTAATAGCTCAAGAAAAGTGGTTTATGATTTCATTTTGAAAGAATTGAATGAAATAATCCCGTTACTTTCTGCAAAGAAGGATGGTACTACTTATGGAAGATTGACTAAGTGGAGTGCATTGACTATCAGAATGAAATTGTATCTAAATGCTGAAGTTTACACTGGAACTCCTCAATGGGCTCTAGCTGCTGCTGATGCTGCTACAATTATCAATACTGGTCCTTACACCTTGAACCCTTCTTATGCGGCAAACTTTGCCATCAATAACGCTGGTTCTCCAGAGAACATCTTTGTCTATCCTTATGACAAAGTATTTGCTGGCGTATTCAACTGGGTTCAGATGACGCTTCACATTGTAAGTCAGTCTACTTTCAACCTTAGTGATCAGCCTTGGAATGGATATCAAACTGTTGAAGAATTTTACAATTCTTACATAGATCCAGTGAAAAACCCAGGAACTCAAGGTCCAGTTTGGAAAGGTTTGGCATTGGAGCCATCTACTGGTACAGTTGATGGTAGATTAACTAACTTCTTGGTAGGCCCACAGAAAAAGGCTGATGGATCAGTTTTGGTCGATCCAGGAGTTGAAGTTACCGATCCAACTGGATTGAAAGGTGATCCAAATGGTCCTCCATTGACCTTCATGCCTTTCTTGAATGAAATCTCTCCAGGAGGTTTGAGACAATCAGGAGCTAGAATTGCTAAGTATGAATTCGAAAGAGGTGGTACACCTAACATGAGCAATGACTTCGTAATCTTTAGACTTTCTGATGTCATTCTTTCTCTTGCTGAGGCTAACTTTAGATTAGGAAAGACTGCTGAAGCTTTGGCTTTAGTGAACCAAATCCGTGCTAGAGCAGGTGGACTTCAGCCTTTCACTACGTTGACTGCTGATAACTTATTAGCTGAAAGAGGTAGAGAAATGTATGTGGAAATGACTAGAAGACAAGATCAAATCCGCTTTAAGAAGTATGGTGATGCTTGGTGGCCGTTTGCGGGTATGAACAGACCTAAGAAAGTTCACGCTCCTGGAAGCTTCTTGGAAATCTTCCCTATTCCACAACCACAGCTTCTTGCTAACACAAACTTGAAGCAGAATCCAGGATACAATTAATTAGTTCCTGATTCTAATATATAAGCAGGCTGTTTTTAACAGCCTGCTTTTTTTTTGATTTTTTATGAAAATGGATTTGTGATTTTTATAAACAAGTATCTTCTTGAGTGGGTGAATTTTCAACACCAAAAAAATATAAAAAACTACTTGGAGGTATTCGGGTTTTTCTAACCGAACTTTATCTAAGAATCATTAAATTCGTGGTGTAAAAAGAAAAATTTGTATGCGTATTTCTCTATCAATTCTTGCTCTTCTAATTCTCAGCATCTCCATTCAAGGTTGCAATTCTCCTTCTTTTAACACCTCTGATAAGGGTTTAGCGAATGCAGACAGTCTTTTTTTGGGCTTTTATTTAGGCATGGCACAAAAGGATTTTTTTGACCATTGCACGGAATTGAATAAGCAGCAAAAAATAACCCAAGGGCCAGGAGGCACCACTAGTGTTGAGCATAAAATTAAAGGCACCTACGGTGGCGATGTGAGCATGCGGTTTTTCCCTACGTTTATCAAAAAGGAAATGTTTGAAATGCCTGTTACCTATACCTATGATTCCTGGGCTCCTTGGAACAAGGAATACTCATCCGCAGCTTTGTTGCCAAAAATATTGGAAAGCTATAAAGCTACCTATGGCGGTGACTTTAAGGTTGTAAATGATAGGTACCAAGGAAAGATTTATTATCGAATGGATGGAAAGCGAAGAATCAACCTTTTTATAAAAGATGAGCAGTTTGTTCAAGCAATTTTTACGGATATGGAGGTTGAAGAAAGACTCAAAGAAGAATTTGAAAAAAGTCAATCCCAAAAGCCAGTGAATTGACTTGCCTAATTTTTAAGTCTCCTAAAATGTTTAAAGTATAATGAAACTCGGTCTAGCTAAGTTTTGGGTTCTCTCTTTATTCATTTTTTACGCATGCACTGGAAACCCTGATTTAGAACAAAAGGATACACTTTTTGTAAGTCTGCCCACTCAAAAAACAGGTGTGGATTTCATCAATTTGTTGACTGAAACAGAAGACTTCAACATCATCGATTACCTTTATTTTTACAATGGAGCTGGGGTTTCAGTGGGTGACATCAATAACGATGGGCTTATTGATATTTATTTTTCTTCGAATCAAGGACCAAATAAGCTTTTCCTAAATAAAGGGAAAATGGTTTTTGAGGACATCTCAAAAAAGTCAGGTTTAGAGTCTCTGGGCTCCTGGAAAACAGGAGTAAGCATGGTCGACATCAATGCGGACGGCTTGCTTGACATTTACGTTTGTAGGTTGGGCAATTTTAAAGGCATTACCGGCAAGAATGAGCTTTACATCAATAATGGAGATCTGACTTTTAGTGAATCTGCTGCAGCCTATGGTTTGGATTTCCAGGGCTTCAGTACGCAGGCTTCATTTTTTGATTACGATAGAGATGGAGATCTAGACATGTATTTGCTTAACCATGCAGTTCATACTGAAAATAGCTTTGGAAGAGCCTCTCTTCGCTATTTGGATGATGGCTTGGCTGGGGATCGTTTGTATAAAAACAATGCTGATCAAGGGGAAAAGCGATTTACGGATATCACGAACGAGGCGAAAATCTATTCAAGTCAGTTGGGCTATGGTTTGGGAAGCGGAATTTCGGACTTGAACAACGATGGTTGGCCAGACTTGTATGTTTCCAATGACTTCAATGAAAACGATTACTTGTACCTCAATAAGGCAGACGGCACCTTCCAAGATCAAACCGCTTCAGCCCTATATTACAGCAGTAGGTTTTCCATGGGTAGTGATTTTGCTGATTTAAATAATGATGGCTGGGTCGATTTTATTACCCTAGACATGTTGGCAAAGGACGAGACCATTCAAAAATTATCCCAAGGAGAGGATACGGAAGAAAACTTACAGCAGAAGTTGAACTATGGATTTGAAAGACAATTTTCTAGAAACTGTTTTCAATTAAATAACGGGAACGGTTCTTTTTCAGAAATCGCGCAACTTTCAGGTATTTCTGCGACAGATTGGAGCTGGGGTGTGCTATTGGCTGATTACGACAACGATGGCTGGAAAGATGTTTTCATTTCGAATGGGATTGTACGAAGACCAAATGATTTGGATTACATGAACTTTGTGACCAATCCCAATTTGGAAAATGGCCTGCAGAACAACACTGAAATCAGTGACTTAGAGTTGGCCTCAGAAATGCCTTCAGGTGATGTTGCCAATTTCTTCTTCCGGAACAACAAGGATTTGACATTTCAAGATGTGAGCTCTACATGGAATGTCCCCCAAAAAAATATTTCTAATGGTGCAGCCTATGCCGATTTAGATAATGATGGGGATCTAGATTTAATCATCAACAACATCAATGCAGCAGCACAAATCTTAGAAAACCAACAGGCGCAACAACTAGATCAATCAAAAAATAACTTTTTAAAAATCAAATTTAAGGGCCTTGGTGGGAATAAATTTGGGATTGGGAGTCGGGTTGAAGCGTTTGGAAATAAGGGACAAATTATTCAAGAGAACTTCACTAGCCGTGGTTTTCAATCTTCTACAGCTCCTGAAGTTCACCTAGGACTTGGAGAATTACAAAGTTTAGATTCCTTAAAAGTAATTTGGCCAAGCGGAAAGGTTGAAAAATATACAAACGTCAAGGCCAACCAAACCCTTACGGTGGATGAGTCGGCGGCAAAAGCTATTCCTAGTTATCTGCCTCAAGCCAAAGAGTCTTTCTTGAAAGTCGTTGAGAATAACTTATCCGGATTAGATTTTGAGCATTACGAAGACAATTTCAATGACTTCAACTACGAATCCTTACTGCCTCACAGGCTTTCACAGGAGGGACCAGCCTTGGCCGTAGGAGACGTGAATGGTGACGGGAGAGAGGATCTTTATGTAGGAGGGGCAGCAGGACAAGCTGGGACTTTATTTATTCAAGCGAATGGGGGGGAATTCCAAAACTCGAATCAATCCATTTTTGAAAAGGATGCCGCTCTTGAAGATACCGAGGCTATTTTCTTTGACAGCAATAAAGATGGTTTTCTGGATCTAGTAGTTGGCCGAGGTGGAAATGTAGCTAACCCGAGTGATTCGGGGGGCCAATCCAAAATTTATTTAAATAACGGGAGAGGAAAGTTTGAGCAGAGCATCAATCTTCCATTGGAAAAAAATGCGCAGGTCTCCGTGATTCTAGCACATGATTTTGATAAGGATGGCTTAGAAGACTTGATGGTTGGTGGAAGAAATGTTGCTGGAAAATATGGACAAATTCCGCGAAGCTATTTGTTGAAAAACTTGGGTGAAAATCGATACCAAGACATAACCAATCAAATTGCCCCAGAATTGGCAACCCTAGGCTTGGTCAAAGATGCTGCTTGGACAGATATCGACGTAGATGGCAACCTTGATTTAATTGTCATTGGAGAATGGATGCCGCTCACTATTTTCTTGAATAAAAACGGAAAGCTAGTGAATGAAACGGCAAGATTTGGGTTGGAAGATACGAATGGATGGTGGAATTCAATTGCCGTAGAAGATTTTAATCAAGATGGTTTTCCAGATGTAGTGGTTGGCAATTTAGGGTTAAATCATCGGATGAAACCTACCAAGGAGTTCCCCATAAAAATGATGCTGGCTGATTTTGATAAAAATGGAAGTGTTGAACAAATCGTATCCTATCCTGTAGAAGGGAAGTATTTTACGGTAGCAAGCAAAGATGAACTAGTGAAGCAAATTCCTGCTCTTAAAAAAGAATTTGTTCGCTACAATGATTTTGCGGGCAAAACAGTCGATGAAATATTCGCCAAATTCCAAATCAAGGAGGTCCCGTATTTGAAATCCTATCAATTTGAATCTTTGGTACTTTACAACCAGAAAGGCAAAAATTTCACCGCTCAGGCGCTACCCATTGAAGCACAATTTTCACCAATCGCGGATATCGCTATTGAGGATATCGATCAAGATGGCTATTTAGACCTTATTTTAGGGGGGAATACGACTGCTGTCGCCTCGTATTTTGGTTCGTATCAGGGAAATTGGGGCCTTATCCTGAAAGGGGATGCAAATGGATCCTTCAAGACCTTCAAGGAAAGCCCCTTGAAAATAAAAGGGGATGTGAAGAAAATTAAAGAGCTGACCGTAGGAACCAAAAAATGGTTTGTTTTTGCAAAGAATAACTCAAGTTTGGAAGTGCTCAGTACCTCGAAAAATCGCTAGGGCTCCACTTTTTACGAGGGTAAGTTGCTACAAATCAGATGCCCTACCCATTCCCCTTTGTGATTAGCTACTTTTTCACCACTCACTAATGAAAAGAAGGTTAAGTGAGCTGTGGTCCGTTGACTGAGGTGGTAAATAGGCATGTTCAGCCATCATCATCCTTGCGAATCATTACATTTTCCTTTTGTTAAAACTTCTTACCTCATTCTATCGTTCAGTTTTGCATCCGTACCTTTCGGATACTATCTAACCTATGCGCAGAAATTACTTCTTTTACCTAGTACTACTTTTTTTTAGCTCCTTCAGCATATCCCAAGGACAAGGGATTAAAGGGACAGTAACTACAGAGGCTGGGGAACCCTTGCCCTTTGCTTCTGTGTACATCCGAAACCTACAAGATGGCGTGCCCACCAACGAGAGTGGGCGCTACGAATTCAAATTGGCTCCAGGGCTTTACGATGTGGTCGTCCAATACCTTGGCTATGCTTCGCAAATCCGCACCGTAGAAATCAAATCAGATTGGGTTACGCTCGACTTTTCACTAGTATCCCAAGCGATTAACCTCAGCCAAGTGGAAGTACAGGCAGGTGCTGAGGACCCTGCGCTGACGATCATGCGAAAGGCAATCTCTAAATCCACCTACCACCGACTTCAGCTCCAGCGCTACGCGATGACGGTGTATCTCAAGGGATCAGGGCAGTTGACCGATGCACCCTTTTTCTTGAAAAAGAAGCTAGCCGAAGAAGGGCTTAAACTCAACGAAGCCTACACCTCCGAGGCGGTCTCACGGATTACCTTCACCCTGCCCAACAAAGTAGAAGAGAAAGTGATCTCCATCCGTACAAACGGGGACAACCAGGGTACTTCTCCCGCTCGATACATCCAAACTTCCTTCTATCAGGATCAAGTGAATGAGGTGGTGTCGCCCCTTTCCAAATCTGCCTTCATCTACTATCAATTTACTTTTCAAGGGAGCTTCTTCGATCAAAATATGCTCGTCAATAAAATCAAGGTCACCCCTAGGTCTCGAGGTGAACGCGTTTTTGAGGGCTACATCTATATTATCGACGAATTGTGGGCTATTCATAGCCTGGACTTAAAGACATCGGTGCTGGGTTTTCAAGTTCATATCCGGCAAAACTACTCCCCCATAGCTACCAATGTCTGGATGCCCTTGACCCAGCAGTATACCTTTGGCGGCAAGGTCTTTGGCTTTGCAGGACAGTTCAACTACTTCGTGTCTACTCGAGATTACGACATCAAACTCAATCCAGATCTTCAGCATAAGCCGGAACTGGTAGATGAAAAAATTCAGCAAGCACCTCCCAATACTCAGAAATTTTCAAAGTCGGTGTCCTCCCTCGAGCAGCTGGCTAGCGAACAGCCAAAAACACAAAAGGAGTACCGCAAACTGCTCAACCAATACGAAAAGGAAGTGATTCAGCAGCGCCAAGAAGACGAGAAAAAGGGGGTGGTATCCGAACGAAACTATGTGGTGGATACGCTCGCGCGGAAACGTGACCTGGCCTATTGGGACAGCATTCGTCCTGTGCCACTTAGCCTTAAAGAAATAGAAGGATACAAGCGTGACGACAGCCTCGCGGTCATTGAGGCAGCCAAAAAGTCTGAAGTAGATTCCATCGCCAAAAAGGCCCGTACCAAGTTTCAGCCCCAAGACTTAATTATGGG
Organism: Cyclobacteriaceae bacterium; assembly: GCA_947458795.1. Lineage (GTDB taxonomy): Bacteria > Bacteroidota > Bacteroidia > Cytophagales > Cyclobacteriaceae > Algoriphagus. The sequence goes on from CANHCD010000028.1 coordinate 8,619, forward strand.
GGGCAGCTACAGTTTCGGGAAAGGTAAATCGGTTGGCTTCCCTGTGAACCTGACCAAATTTTCCTTCAACACCGTCGAAGGATACAAACTTGGACTTGGATTTTATTACCGCAAGGTGGAAGAAATCAAGCTCGCAGACTCAGTCAATCGCATCCGAAAAGTATTTCGCATTGAACCTGAACTCCGCTATGGATTTTCGAGTGAACAGTGGTATGGAAAAGTAGCGGTTCGACGATCCATCAATAAACCTAATTCAGGAGCCAACTGGGGCGTATCTGGAGGTAGTTTTGCGTATCAATTCAATCCAGAGGATCCAATTCAAGAACAAGTCAATGCTTCCTACTCGCTTTTTGCACGAAGAAACTACCTGAAATTATACGAACAAGATTTTGTGCAAGCCACTTGGGGGCAGCGCAAGTCCCCAGCGTTAAGCTATCAACTGACCTTCCTATGGGCAGATAGAAGACAGCTTGAAAATACCACGGATTATAGTTTTTCGAAAAACTTGGAGCGGGAGTATTCTTCCAATACTCCATTCAATGTGGAAGCAGGAGAGGTGGCTTTCTCCAATCACCAGGTAAGCAAATTCAAAGCAACACTAGATTGGAGGCCAGGATTGACCTATTCAATTCGGAATGGACGGAAAATTCCCAACTATGAGCGCGCACCTTTGCTTTCATTTACCTACCAGAAGGCATTGCCACTTTTCAGTCCTTCGGGATTGGCCGCAGATTTCGACCAACTGGAAGCTTCTCTGAAGCATGACTTTTCTTTTGGGGTGAGCGGGAAACTCGATTTCAATGTCACTGCAGGAACATTCCTCAACAATCGCCAGGTGTTTTTCCAAGACTACAAACATTTTGGAGGGAATCGAACGCTTTTCTCCACCATGGGAGCAGCCTCCAATTTCCGCGTGATGGACTACTACCGCTACAGCACTTCCGGATCCTATGTTTCCAGCATTGCGCACTACCAATTCCGTAAATTCATCTTTACCCAGCTACCTATGCTTCGCTTCTCGGGAGTGCGGGAGAATATTTTTGTCAACTACCTGAAAACTCAAAACTCACCGCACTACACGGAAATTGGTTATTCGCTAGATAACCTATTCCGGATTTTCAGAGTAGAACTTGCTGTTGGTTTTGAAAACGGTCAATTCCTTCGTGCTCGGCCACTATTTGGAGTGGCTACTTTCCTAAATATTTCGGTCGATTAACTCAAGGATTCCACCAGTAGGTGAATTTCAAGACCAGGGACCTGTTTTTCATTAAGAAAGGCGCAGGCAGGTAGTTGTCGGTGTACACCAAAAAAAGGTCTGAAGCAGGCTTAAATCGCCATTGAAAGCGGGTATTCAGGTTGATGTTCTTGATCTGCTCGTTGTACTGCACAAAGGTGGTAAAAAAGACGGTGTTGGTCAGCGTCACATCTACTCGCGGACCAACCAACCAGAACTGGGTTTTGCCCCAGGGAGCGGGAAGGTCAATGGAATTGTAATTGCTGCTGAGTGCCAGACTTACGTAAGGCTGAAAACGATAGCCCAGGTCGGCAACCAAGTTGTACCGCTTCCCATCTGCATAATAGCCGCCTGCACGCCCACTGAAAGCATAGGTAAAGACGCTTTGAGGCTTCGAACTGTATTCCAATCCCACTGCAGACCATTGGTGTTCAGTACCTGTGGCTAGGGTTTTGCCAGAGAAGTTGGTCGGGTCAAATGGGCGCTGAAGCACGACAAAATCGTGTGCTCCCCAGACCAATAGGCTACTTTGACTGCGAAACTTGATGCTGTAGGTAGCGTAGGTCGTATTGTCTGTTTGTACTCCTTTTAGGGAGAAATAGCGGATTGAATTCAGTTCCGGTCCATGGCTTAGGATAAGGGCACTTTTTGGGAACCAGCGGTAGCCAATGGAGGGGCTGATCTTGTAAAAAGCGGTGCGAGGTACAAAGCCCACTTCGGCTGTGTAGTTTTCAGAAACGTATTCATGTTGCCAATTCCAAGTCAAGTTGCCGCTGGCATATTTCAAGTTGGCCGCGTGCGCAATTCCTTTTCCCACAGCTTCAGGTCCGAAGGACTGTAGCACCATCGCCTTTCCTGTCCACAGATTGTTGGCAGAGGCAAGGTTGTATTCCAAGCCTAAATTTCGATTGAATTCGGTGTAGCGGGTTTGATTTTCGGGCACCAGGGAGGGGTCGTAATTCAGGGATTGCTTATTGACTACCAAGGCACCGATAGTAGATCGTGCTCCTACCTGCCGCTGCAAGGAAATTACCGAAAAGTTTTGTGCAGGCAGTCCAGTCTCGTCAACTGCTCCCGTCTGCATATTGAGGGCTCCGATGCGCCAATCTTTGTTGAGCTTCCCACTGAGTCGGGCTCCAAACTCGATGGGAGCATTGAGACCAATTCGACGGGAGAAAAAAGGGCGCAGCGTGCTGTAGCCATAACTCCCAAACAAGTCTCCATTTTCTAAGAAAAACTGTCTGCGCTCCGGGAAGAACAACTCAAAGCGGTCGAGGTTGGTGACTTGTCGATCTACTTCCACCTGGGAAAAGTCTGGGTTGATGGTCAAGTCCAAATTCAAAGAGGAGGTCAGGGAAATTTTGGCATCCAAGCCAATTTCTCGTTTGTAAGTAGCATTTTCGCCTGATTCCCCATTTTTACTAAAGCCTCCAAGGGCATAGGGGATGAGGGAAACATTCGCTCCTGCATCAGGTGGCGGATTGTCCCAAACGAGGGTGCCTGTGTAGGCAAGTGTAGAGGAGGGGAATTGCCGCGGTACAGGTGCCCAGCCCGATTTTTCTGTGGTTTTGAGGTCAAGTCGCGAGAAGTTGATGCCCCATTCCTGTATGCCTTTCTTGTAACGGATGGATTTAAAGGGGATTGCTGCCTCAAAAACCCAACGATCGGCGTAATTTTTGACTTTTGATACCCACTTGTTATCCCAGCTCAGGTCTATGGAAGTGCCGTTAGACATCTGCCCATCCCATTGGGCACCTGCTGCATTAGCGCCAAAGGAGAACCCATTGGTGAGGTCGTCGAAGGGGTCCATAAAGAGTAGGAAGTTGTCGTTTTTCCCGAAACTGAAATCCCGCCGCAGCGACTCGACCATGTAGGGCCCATCGCTCGCATGGTAGTTGATCACGATGAGATACAGCTGTTCATCATCGTAACTCATCCGCACATCTGTTTTCACCTTGGAGAAACTGGTATCCATCGGAGTGATCATAAAAAAGTTGCTGGCTACCTCCGCTTCCTGCCACGTTTTTTCATCCATGACCCCATCCACAGCGATGGGGCTACTCGCTTTTTGAATGTTTAGGCGATAGTTGGCATTGATTTTTTGTGCCCGGATGGGTGCGCTAATTAGGATAAAAGAAACTAGAATGGGAACTAAAAAACGCATGAACTGTGCTTTTGGGTAGAGGGCTACTGTTTGATTCGGTAAGTAAAGGTCAGGTTAGTTTGTCGTAAAACCATCTGAGATTCGCCTTCCGTGAAGAAATTACTCCCCTCCGTAATGTAGCGGTTGATTCGTGAATTGAGTACGTCGGCAACATTGAAAATTAAGGTTCCGCGTTGATTCAAGATTTTTTTACTCGCAGAGAGATCTAGAAAAAAGATTCCTTTTTGAACACCCTGGGCTGTTTTTCTCCGAGCTTCGTAATTTCCGCGAATCTGTAGGTCCCAACCCTTCGGTAACGTGAATCGGGAGCTTTGTCGAAACAACATCGAGGTGGTGGTGGCTTGAAAATTTTGGTTCAAGTTGCTTCCATCCACTGTCGCATAGAAGAAGTTGGCATTGAAGTCTAGCTTCCACCAGGAGCTCGCTACATAGTCTCCACTAAATTCCAGTCCATAAGATTCTTCACCCACCAAGTTGTAAGGAGCTGTGACAGAGAAGCCATTGTCTCCCACCGTTCGGATGCGTTGAATTTTATCTTGGGTACTTCTGTAGTACACGGTTGAAAATAGCGTACTTTTTTCGCGATACAGGATGTGTCCTAGTTCGTAAGAATCCGTAAACTCTGGGTTGAGGTTGGGATTGCCCGAGAAAAAATTTCGTTGGTCTGAGAAGGTTACATAGGGGCTGAGGTCATTGTACACTGGGCGTCTGATACGACGACTATAGCTCAACTGGAAGGCATTTTTTTCATTTGCCTTGTAGTTCAGGTGCCCGCTGGGGAACAGGTTGGTGTAGGATCTCGGATTGGACTCTTTGGTTTCTACAAGTCGTGTTTCGATATCCGTATACTCCGCTCTGAGTCCAGCTTGGTAGCTCCATTTTGCCCGTTCATTCCCTACAATTCCATAAAAGGCCAATATATTTTCGTCGTAGAGGAATACATTGTCCAAGCCATCGATGGTCTC
>CANHCD010000029.1 GCA_947458795.1 Cyclobacteriaceae bacterium
CCCATAAATACTTCATTGACGGCTTCTATAGGGATCCCCGATTTGGCTAAGGCACCTTTCATGGCGATACTACCCAGCTCGGTCGCTGAGAGACCACTCAGTTTCCCACCAAAACTCCCAAGGGGAGTACGCACTGCGGCAAGGATATAAACTTCTTTATTCATCTCTAATTGGGTTTAGGTGAAGCTGAATAAGCCTAAAAAATTACCAATCAGGCAATCCTTTTTTAGGGCGTTGTGTCGCTTTCTTTTTATTGTCTTGGATATACCGCAGTTCCGCTGCATTCAGTGATTCCAATATTTGTGAAGCTTGCTCAGGAGATAAATTCATCCCTTTCAACTTTTCCCGCATCGCTTCCATTTTTTTCTGGCGATCAGCCAAGTTGGCATCCATCTGATCGTTACCATTTTGCCCTGCTTCCTCACTTTTCTGGGAGGGATTTTCTCCCTTTTGCCCTTCCTTGGCCTTATCTTCGTTGGTCTGCTCCCCGTCTTTTTGATCCGACTTTGAATCTTCCTTTTGTGAGGGGTCTTTTTGCTCCTGATTTTGTTGGTTTTGCTGCTGCTGTTCTTGGTTTTGTTCCTGCTGCTCTTCCTCCTGTTCTTGATTCAACTTTTCCTTCAAGGCCTTCAGCTTGGCGTCGTTTGGATACTTCGCTAGGCCATCATTTACCTCTTTAAGGGGGAAAATCCCTCCCAGAAAAGCGAGGAAGCAGGCCAAAACGGAAACGATCAGATGGATGCCGACTTGGCCGATCGCCAGAAAAAAATGGAAGCGATGCGCGAAAAGTTAAAAGGAATGAATTTATCCCCTGAGCAAGCTTCACAAATATTGGAATCACTTAACGCTGCGGAACTTCGGTATATCCAAGACAATAAAAAGAAAGCGACGCAACGCCCTAAAAAAGGATTGCCTGATTGGTAATTCTATAGGATTATTCAGCTTCACCTAAACCCAATTAGAGATGAATAAAGAAGTATATATCCTTGCAGCAGTACGTACTCCACTTGGGAGTTTTGGCGGAAAACTAAGTGGTCTCTCAGCGACCGAGCTGGGTAGTATCGCCATTAAAGGTGCCTTAGCCAAATCGGGGATCCCTATAGAAGCCGTCAATGAAGTATTTATGGGCAACGTGCTGTCTGCCAATTTGGGCCAGGCACCCGCTCGTCAAGCCTCCATCGGTGCAGGTATTGGCTACCAAGTTCCTTGTATCACCATCAACAAAGTTTGTGCTTCAGGCATGAAAGCTGTGATGCTCGGAGCGCAGTCTATCGAGTTGGGCATCAACGAGGTGGTAGTAGCTGGAGGAATGGAAAGCATGTCCAATGTCCCCTACTACGTTCCGAAAGCACGCTTTGGCTACAAATATGGAAATGCTGAGTTGACAGATGGGCTCGTTCGCGATGGACTTTTTGAGGTGTATTACAAATTCCCAATGGGCAACTGTGCTGAAAATACTGCCAAGGAAATGAAGATCAGCCGAGCTGAGCAAGATGCCTATGCCATTCAATCTTACCAAAGGTCGGCAGCCGCATGGGAAGCAGGAATGTTTGCAGATGAGATCGTACCCGTTGAGCTCCAAGGAAGAAAGGGTGAAGCCATTTTGATTGCCGAAGACGAAGAATACAAGAATGTAGTATTTGATAAAATCCCATCCCTCAAGCCTGTTTTTGATCCAAATGGAACGGTGACTGCAGCCAATGCATCGACCATGAATGATGGGGCTTCTGCTTTGATTTTGGTAAGCAAAAAAGTGGTAGACAAGTACGGATTAAAGCCAATTGCCAAAATTAGAGGCTATGCGGATGCAGCTACCGATCCACTTTGGTTTACGACTGCACCAGCCTTGGCTATTCCCAAAGCCTTGAAACATGCGGGAGTAACCGCTGAAGAAGTTTCCTACTACGAGATCAACGAGGCCTTCGCAGCAGTAGCGCTTGCCAACCAGCAGGAACTAAACTTAGACAACGATCGCTTGAATGTTTTTGGAGGTGCGGTTGCCTTAGGCCATCCCCTAGGAGCTTCAGGAGCCAGGATAATCAGCACCTTGTGCTCCGTACTTCACAAAAAGGGCGGAGACATTGGCGTAGCCGGCATCTGCAACGGCGGCGGAGGTGCTTCTGCGATTGTGATTGAGAAATTGTAAGGAGTAAATTACTAAAAGACTTTTTTCTCGCGCAAAGGCGCAGAGACGCAAAGAAAGAGACTAATTTTTTTCAACAGTAAACTCCTAAAGGATATAAAATCAAACAACCCCTCTCTTTGCGCCTTCGCGCCTTTGCGAGAATATTTCTTTCCGTCAATTGCAGTTGTCAAGGATTCCTTGACAACTGAAACAGATACTAAAGAAAAATCATCCAACCCCTGCTCTTTGCGACCTTGCAGCCTGCCCCGAAGAATTGCGGGGAGAAATGCTTTTTTCGCGCGGCGGCGTGAAGCTTTTACTTTTTCTCTTGCTTTAGCTCCTTGGGAAAGCCAGAAGTAAATTCCATTCGCAAGCGGTCCTTTTCTGCCAGTACAAACATCGCTTCTACACCAGGTAGGCTTTCTGCCAGCACCTTTGCTTTTTCAGGCCCCATGGCCATAAATGCCGTCGCCAAGGCATCGGCTTGCGTGGCAGAAGTAGCCAATACGGACACCGAAACCATCGAATGGCTTACTGGAAAGCCTGTGGTTGGATCAATCAAGTGAGATCTGCGGTTGCCTTCAGCATCGATGTAAAATTTACGGTAGTTACCTGAGCTACTCAAGGCCAATTGGCTCAAAGTAACCTTAGTCAGCATGGAGTTGGTGACTCCTAACTCCGCCTGCGATGGGTCTTCAATCCCAATGGTCCAATTTTCCCCTCTGGGATTGTTTCCTTTACCCTTCATCTCCCCTCCAATCTCTACCAGGTAGTTGGCCACCCCTGCCCGATCCAATACCTCGGCTAACTTGTCGATGGCATAGCCCTCGCCTAGTCCCGTAACATCCAATTTTACGCCTTCTTCGGTTGCAAAATAGCCGGAATCTGTCACGCTAAGTTTAGATTCGAAGCCTACCAAGGCCTTCAATTCTGCGACCTTTGCACTGTCCATTTGCTCCCGCTGTTCAAAAGAAAAGCCCCAAGCCTTGAGCAATGGGAATAAGGTGGGCTCAAAATAGCCTTGACTTTGCAAATGGAACTTCCGGCAGGAATCTAGCATATCCCTGAAGGTGAAGGATGGGTCTTTCAAAACCCCTTTTAAATTAAAATCCGAAACTTCAGACTCCTGGACATACGAATTCGCTGCCGTATTGATTAGCGCAAAGACCGAGTCAAATTGAGTTTGAAAATCCCGATCCGAATCCCCTACCTGAACTCGGTAATAGGTTCCAAAAATCTCCCCTTCATAGTTTTTAAAAGTAACTTCTGGCTTGGATGCACAAGAAGTAAGGCTAAGAAGTCCAATTAAGGCAAGAAAACGAGCGTAAAGCATAGTGGATGTGTTTTGAAGACTCAAAGTTAGCCCATACCAACTAAATACGGCAAGGGATGTGGACTTGAATTTGCTTCTTTGTAATTTTCCATCACAGAAGGCCATTACCCGCTAGAATACTGGGGTATGGATTCTTACGCTAGACATTCTCCATGTTCAAATCAATATTCTTCAGCTTAATTTTTGGCTTAGTTTCGTTTTTGACCTTTGGTCAAGATACGCTCCGTACCTACCATGCTGAGGACACGCTGAAGGTCAAAGAGTTGGTAATCCTGGTCAATGGCAAAGCAAACGGTCCCGTCAAACGCTACGATTTGGATGGAAGATTGGTCGTGATTGGCAGCCTCAAAAATGATCAACGCCATGGGATATTCTACGATTTGGATCCGGAAACAGGAGATACACTTCGGCAAGTAACTTTTCAAAATAACCAGCGACAAGGGGAAGCCTTGAGCTTCTATCCCAATGGTACTCTGCGAGAGCGCTCCAACTTCCAGCTCAACCAACTGGAAGGTGAAGTCCTTTCCTATTATGAGGACGGTACGCTATCCGAAAAAACTCCTTTCGAAGCCAACAAACCCGAAGGAACCTCCATCCGATACTATCCCAACGGTTCCATCGAGTCCAAAATCGGCTATTTAGCAGGCCAGTTTCATGGCATCCGCGAAGAATACAACGAGTCGGGTACCCTGCTGTACCAAGGCAATTACGAGCGAGGTGTCTTGAATGGAAAAGAAGAAAGTTTTTTCCCAGATGGCAGCTTGCGCTCACGGCTCTTTTTCAACTATGGGGATTTGGATGGCCCCTACTTGCTACACCATCCCAATGGAAAGCCTGAGCGGGTAGGTACCTACAAAAAAGGAGCGCCTGACGGAGATTTCCTCAGCTACTATCCAGGAGGTGCCCTCAAACAAAAAACTACCTTCTCCAAAGGAATTCCAAACTCACCAAGCATCAGCTACTACGAATCAGGCACCTTACAGCAGCAGGAGTTTTATTCCAAAAAAGGAGGAAAAATCAAACAGGAAAACTACTACCCCTCTGGACAACTCGCCTCTAGCATCCCCTTCCTTAATGACTTGGAAGAAGGCGAAGCGATACTTTATTACGAAACTGGTAAGACTCAGGAAATCAGAAGATTTAGTAAAGGCAGATTGAATGGATCTCGAGAGTTCTACAATGTGAATGGTATACTAGAACGAACGGAGACCTACGAACTTGGAAATAAAATCAATAAATAACTTCCAAGTTCACCGCTAGCCAAATCGATTTTTCTATTTTTGCCCAAACGAATTCTTCATGAGCAAAGCCATCAAAGAAACTCATTTTTCCTTTCCTGGACAGAAAGGCTTTTACAAGGGTAAAGTACGGGATGTATACATGTTTGACAAGGAACTTGTCGTCGTGGCATCTGATCGAATCTCTGCCTTCGACGTAGTCCTCCCTCGAGCCATCCCCTACAAAGGCCAGGTGCTAAATCAAATCGCTGCAGGCTTCCTAAAAGCCACTGCAGATTTGGTACCCAACTGGGTGACAGCCACCCCTGATCCAAGCGTGACCATTGGCAAGCGCTGTGAGCCCTTCAAGGTGGAAATGGTGATCCGTGGATACCTCGCTGGCCATGCGGCACGAGAATATGCATTAGGCAAGCGAATGATCTGTGGCGTACCCATGCCGGAAGGATTGAAGGAAAACGATGCCTTCCCTACCCCAATCATCACGCCTACCACCAAAGCCTCTGAAGGCCATGATGAGGATATTTCCAGAGAAGCCATTTTAGCCAAAGGGATTGTCGGCGAAGAGGATTACCTAGTTTTAGAAAAATACACGCGAGCACTATTCCAGCGCGGTCAAGAGATGGCCAAAGAAAAAGGGTTGATTCTCGTGGACACCAAATATGAATTTGGCAAAGCAGATGGGAAAATCTACCTCATCGATGAAATCCACACCCCAGATTCTTCCCGGTACTTCTATGCCGAAGGCTACGAAGAAAACCAAAAGCAAGGATTGCCTCAAAAACAATTGTCTAAAGAATTTGTACGTCAATGGCTGATTGCCAATGGCTTCCAAGGAAAAGAAGGTCAGGTAGCGCCAGAAATGAACGATGAACTTGTAGAAAGCATTTCAGATCGCTACATTGAGTTGTTTGAAAAGATTACTGGAACAACCTTTGTTCGCGCAGAAACCACAGACATTGCCACACGAATTGAAAAAAGTATTTTAGATTACCTTGCCAACTAAGTAAACGCACATGAAATATACCATCGATAAAAAAGAGCAGTACGTAGTTTTTTCCCCACTAGAGGAAAAAATCGACTCCCTATTGGCTCCTAAACTAAAGTCTGAACTCCTCACCATCCATGCTGAGGGCTACAGCAACCTCGTTCTAGACATGAGTCAAGTGAATTATGTCGATTCCAGTGGATTGAGTGCCCTTTTGGTGGGTGACCGGGAATTTGGCCGCAATGGGGGAATTTTTGTGATCTCAGGCGTTCGCGACCACGTAATGAAGTTGCTCAAGATCTCCATGCTTGACAAAAAGCTCCGCTTAGTGGCCAACTTGGAAGAAGCTGGTGAAGTGGTATTTATGCATGAGATTGACGGAGGAGAAGACGAGGAGGGTGCTTGAGTCCAGAATTTGAGGTCACCATCCTAGGAAACACCTCTTCCATCCCCATGCATGGAAGAAATCACACTGCCCAAGTCATTCGATTTGGGCAGGAGTTTTTTCTATTGGATTGTGGTGAAGGCACCCAAATTCAATTGCGTAAGTACAAAGTAAAAGCCTCAAAAATTTCAAGCATCTTCATCTCCCATCTTCATGGAGATCATTACCTCGGTTTGGTCGGCTTGCTGTCAAGTTACCACCTATCCAAGCGAACCGAAGTACTCCGAATTTTTGGTCCAAGGGGCCTAAATGAGATCATAACCACTCATTTTAGGTGGAGTCAAACTCGCTTGAATTATCCTTTGGAGTTCACCGAAACCACTACGGAAGGAAAAGTCACTCTAATCGACCTTCCTCAATTCACAATTTCCAGCTTTCCACTCCAGCACCGCATTCCAACCACCGGATTTATCATTCAAGAAAAAGCAGGCCTGCGCTCGCTAATCAAGGAAAAACTCCAGGAAAGTGCTTTACCCTTGGAAGCCATCCAACAGCTTCGTTTGGGTCAAGATTACGTCGCCTCTGATGGTATCAACTACTTCGCAAAAGACTATTGTCACCCAATGGCTTCCTTAAGAAGCTATGCCTTCTGCTCGGATACAACTTTCAATCCATCTTTGGCTCCCTATTTCGAAAGGGTGGATCTGCTTTACCATGAAGCCACATTTATGGAAGCAGATAGTCCCCGTGCTGCCGAAACCTATCATTGTACTGCCAATCAAGCGGGGCAATTGGCCCAACTTGCAGGAGTTAAAAAATTGCTGCTAGGCCACTTTTCTTCCCGATACCCAGATTTAAGTGATTTGTTAGCGGAAGCGCAAACCGTTTTTCCCAATTCTATCCTAAGTGAAGAAGGCATCACCTATCCCATCTCCTCCTCTCATGACTGAATCCCCTCAAAGCCGCAAAACCAACCTCTTTGTAATTCTTGGAGCCATCTTCCTAACCAATGCCATCTTGGCTGAAATTATTGGGGTGAAAATCTTCTCTGGAGAGCGTACCCTCGGATTTGAACCGGTTCAATGGACTTTCTTTGAGGAGTTTGTGCTGGACTTCAACCTCACTGCTGGGGCGGTGATTTGGCCAGTCGTCTTTATTACTACGGACTTGATCAACGAGTATTTTGGTAAAAAAGGGGTACGGAAAATCAGTTTTTTAACTGCCGCACTTATCACCTATGTGTTTGTGGTCATCAGCCTGGTTACGGCACTGGCTCCTGCAGATTTCTGGATGCAGGTCAATGCCAGCATGCCTGACGGAACTGCCTTTGACATCAACTACGCCTTCAATACCATTTTCAGACAAGGTTTGGGCATCATTTTAGGTTCTTTGACCGCCTTTTTGCTAGGGCAACTGATCGACGTGTATGTGTTCCAAAAACTCCGAACAGTAACGGGCCCAAAGATGATCTGGCTTCGCGCCACAGGTTCCACCCTTGTATCCCAATTCATCGATTCCTTCGTGGTGCTGGGCATCGCCTTCTATGTCTTTGGCAACTGGTCACTACCCCAGATCGCCGCTGTGGGTTTGATCAATTATGTGTATAAGTTTAGCGTCGCCCTGGCACTTACACCCCTACTTTACATTGCACATGGACTGATTGACCGGTACTTGGGTAAGGATCTTGCTGAGAAGATGACAGAAGAAGCGACGGAGGACAGTTCGTTTTTATGAGTATCAAGTAACTAGTAGCAAGTGCCAAGATTTTTAGTAGCAAGTATCAAGTAGCAAGTATCCTGTCTGCCGACAGGCAGGCAAGACACTAACAAATTGTACCATGTACCATGTACAAAGTACCAAGATTATTAAGAAGCAAAGGGGAAGAAACAATACTAATTTTTGTTGCTATTCAGTAAGCAGAAATCCCATGATACCACAATAGAAAGTCTGATTTCTTGGGTCTTGGCTCTAAAAGTCTTTTGGCAGTAGCCCGCTGTCCCACTTCAGCATTCTGCACTCGTCGTTCGGCGTTCGACATTAGAAAAATGTCGTATTTCGTACCTCGTACTTCGTACTTGGTTCTTGGTACTTGGTACAATGTACAGCCTGCTAACACCAAATATATTTCGGAGCAAGCCCCTCAATTATGTAGAATATTCTAAAAACTTCGGACCAACCCTTGGTTTACAAAATAATTCTACTTACTTTTGCATCGTCAATTTTGACAGAGCTATTTTTCGTGCCGTGAGTCCTCGCTGTTTCTTGTCTGGGATTTAGGATACCATGGCAAGAAAAACAAAGGACAATATTCATGGAAAACACAATCAAATTCTCAGACCTGGGGATTTCGGAAGAAATCTTGCGGGCAGTGGAAGAGATGGGCTACACCCAACCTTCCCCAATTCAACAACAAGCCATCCCCTTCGTTTTGCAAGGCCGCGACTTAATCGGTCAAGCGCAAACAGGTACTGGCAAGACAGCAGCATTCGCCATTCCGATCATCGACTTGGTAGATCCTGACTTCAACAAGCCTCAAGCAATCATCCTATGTCCTACCCGTGAACTAGCGGTTCAAGTAGAAGGAGAGATTCAAAAACTGGCTAAATACCACAAGAAAATCAACTCTGTAGCCATCTATGGTGGTGAATCTATCGATAGACAGATTCGCGTCTTGAAAAAAGGCGTACAGATCGTAGTAGGAACACCTGGACGAGTTCAGGACCACATCAACCGTGGCACCTTGCGCTTGGAAGATGCAGGAATCATCGTCTTGGATGAGGCAGATGAAATGCTAGACATGGGCTTTAGAGACGATATCGAAGCGATTCTTCAGGAAATGCCGGAAGAAAGACAGACCGTATTCTTCTCCGCAACCATGGCCAAGCCTATCCTTGACCTAACTCGCAAGTACCAGAAAGACCCAGAAATCATCAAAGTTGCCAAGAACGAATTGACGGTTGCCAAAATCGATCAAGTATTCTATGAAGTGAAGCAGTCTTTGAAGATGGAGCTGATGGCTCGTTTGATGAACATTCACAATTATGCCCTTAGCGTGGTGTTTTGCAACACCAAGCGCATGACAGACGAGGTAACCGAATCTTTAGGTGCTCGTGGCATCCTTGCCGAAGCGCTTCACGGTGACCTTTCTCAAGCACAGCGTGACAAAGTAATGGGCAAGTTCAGAAAAGGACTTTGCACTGTATTGGTAGCTACTGATGTAGCCGCTAGAGGAATTGACGTAGATAACGTTGAGGCGGTATTCAACTTTGATATCCCATTGGATGAGGAGTATTACGTACACCGTATCGGAAGAACGGGCAGAGCTGGAAAATCAGGAACTGCCATTACGTTCATTACCGGCCGCAGAGAGATGATGAAACTCAAAGATTTGGAGCGATTCACCAAGGCTACAATCAATAAAATGACCCCTCCTTCTGTTACTGAATTGGTAGAATTGAAGAAAACTCAGTTTATCAAGGATGTACACCGTGTATTGAGCAAGCCGGAGGACAATCAATTGTTTGAAGCCACCATCGGCCAAATGCTTTCAGAAGGTTTGACTCAGGAACAAATCTCTCTTGGCCTACTTAAAATGGTCATGGGCGATACCGTCAAAGAAATGAAGGAGCAAGACTTTGGCATTGAAGCTCCAGCATACGGAGACCGTAGAAGAGAAGGTGGTCGTGAGGGTGGACGTGAATCTAGATTCGGAGATCGAAGAGAAGGTGGACGTGGCGAGCGTTTCGGAGACCGAAGAGAAGCTCCTAGAGGCGGTGATCGCTTTGAGCGTGGGAGCCGTTTTGGCGACCGCAAAGAAGGAGGAAGCCGTTTCGGAGATAGCAGTAGCCGATTTGGTGACCGCAAGGAAGGAACTCGTGATTTTGCTCCCCGTGCAGAGCGTGCGCGCGAAGAGAACATGACTCGTTTGTTTTTGAATCTTGGTAAAAAAGACTTTATCCGTCCCAACGACATCGTAGGTGCCATTGCAGGTGAGTCTGGCCTATCCGGCAAAAGCATCGGAGGCATTGATATCTTTGACAACTTCTCCTTCGTCGATGTACCTCACAAGGATGCAGAGCACGTAGTACGCGTGATGAAAAACAACACCATCAAAGGCAGAACCGTCAATATGGAGATTTCAAAAGCTTAAAGCCTAAGGCATAAAAGCTTATTCAGAATAAAAGCACATTTCTTAACGAAATGTGCTTTTTTTGTGTCTTCGTAGATGTCTTCGCTTATGCAGCTTTTCTTTCAAGATTCGATCACCTCTCCTACTACCTTTCTCAACGAGGAAGAATCCAAGCACCTCGTTCGGGTGCTGCGAAAGAAGCAAGGAGATCAAATCCTACTGACGGATGGAAAAGGAATACTCTACACCTGTGTGCTGGACCAAGCGGATCCCAAAAAGGCTAGCCTAACCGTCCTATCGTCCAAAGAAGCAGAAAAGGATCCCTTTTACATCCACTTGGCAATCGCTCCTACCAAAAGCCCCGACCGCATGGAATGGATGGTGGAGAAAATCACAGAGATCGGATTTCATGAACTGACTTTACTTGATACCATGCATGGAGAGCGAAGCTTTTTGAAAACGGATCGCTTGCAGAAAAAAATAATTTCTGCCTGCAAGCAGAGCATCAAATGGAAAACGCCCACCCTAAATGGCACAATTAAGCTCAGCGAACTCCTAAAGTCTACTGACTTTACCGAGTACCAGAAGTTTATTGCCTACGTGGATGAAAATCATACCCACCACCTCTTGGACTTGGCCAAAGCAGGCGGAAAGTACCTCATCTTGATTGGTCCTGAAGGAGATTTTGACCCGAAAGAAATTCAACTGGCATTCGCACAAGGATTTCAGGCAGTTTCCCTTGGGAAAAGCCGATTGCGAACTGAAACAGCAGGACTAGCAGCCGTTCAAATGCTACAAATACTCAATCGATAAAGTAAATCAGGATTACTAATTGTCAAAAAATCAGCTACTTTTTACCTTACTCAAATTCCATTTTAAAAAATTGGAGGCGGAACTACCAAAAGTCCTTAACTATTTTCTTATTTTAGAGTATCTTTTTTCATTCTCCATAACAGGAGCCTTGGCTGAAGACTGAACTACTTAACTCATCCCCTAGTGCCTTACAAAGAGCGAGAAATAGAGAAAAAATACTTTTCCATTGGAGAGGTGGCCGACATGTTCAAAGTAGCGGCCTCCCTTATTCGCTATTGGGAAGGAGAATTTGACATCATCCGCCCCAAAAAAGACAAAAAAGGCAACCGCCGCTACACCCAAGACGATATCCAAAAGATTCGCTACGTGTATCACTTGGTCAAAGAAAAGGGATATACCCTTCAAGGTGCCCAAGAAGTCATCGCGGCAGGGAAGAAACAAGGATTTGATAAGGTAGCAGCAGTTCAAAAACTTCAGGAAATCAAGGATTTTTTAATCAACCTGAAGCATGAACTCCATTCCAGATCCAACACCTGAGGAAAAACAGTTTTTTATTGCCCTTGCCTTAGCACCCAAAGTTGGGCCTATTCTATTCAAAGCTATTCTTGCCTACGCAGGCTCAGCACTTAATTTCTTTGCCTTGCCTACAAGCAAGGTTGTCAAAATCCCTAGAATAGGACGGAAATTACTCGAAATTCAGCAGCAACAGGCATCGCTACTTGCTAAAGCAGCAACCCTCCTTGCCGAACAAACTTCTGGAGGATACCGATTGCTCACCTCGCTGGATGAAGCGTTTCCAAAACGACTACATTCCATTGCAGATGCTCCGGTACTCCTTTTTACAAAGGGTCAAGCCAACTTGAATACCCAAAGAACCATTGGAATCGTGGGAACCCGAAGTGCTACCGCCTATGGGAGGTCCATCACCAAAAAAATCATTGAAGATCTTTTGCCCTACCAGCCGACCATCGTATCGGGACTTGCCTATGGAATTGATATTGAGGCACATCGGACGGCTTTACAGTTGGGATTACCCACCCTTGCAGTGATGGGCTCGCCCATCCACTTGATTTACCCTGCTGCACACAAAGGCACCGCCACCCAATTGGTAGAAGCTCAAGGTGCCTTACTCAGTGAGTATGCGCCTGGATCTATCTTGCTGCCTGGAAATTTTCCAGCTAGAAATCGAATTATCGCCGCACTTTCCGATGCGCTCTTGGTGGTGGAGGCTGCAGAAAAAGGCGGGGCATTGATCACTGCCGAAATTGCCTTTAGCTACCACAAGGAAGTTTTTGCAGTTCCTGGAAACCTCCAATCTACTTTTTCGGAAGGCTGCAACCAGCTCATCAAAAGAATGAAAGCAGCCATCTACACCGGTCCAAATGACCTCGCAGAGGCTTTGCACTGGACCAAACCAGGAGAAGAACGAAAAACAAAGGCCCTACAGGATTTCTCAACTCGGGATGCCTTGGAGTTCAAAATCCTTAGCTACCTCCAAAACCAAGGAGATACTGAGCTCGATCAGCTTGCTTTTGCCAACCAAATTCCATTGGGAATGCTGTCCTCGACCCTACTTTCACTTGAGTTTGAAGGAATAGTTAAGTCCTTACCTGGGAAAAAATATAAGCTCCTCAGCTAGACTTTAGGAATCAGGAAATCCAATTGGGTCACTTTAGAACCTACCAACTCTGCTTAAAATAAGTTGGCTTGTTATTCTTTCATCTTGCGCATAAGCTTTGGGTAGTACCACAGGTAAAACCCACTTAGCGCAAGCAAAATCAATCCAAGGGAGACCAAAGTGGAGTAGGTAAGTTTAGCTCCCTCCTCTCCAGTCGTGTAATAATCCACAATACTTCCATCGTGCACCTTTTCGATCCAATCGGAATGCCGCGTACC
>CANHCD010000030.1 GCA_947458795.1 Cyclobacteriaceae bacterium
GGCATCAAACCCTTGGTGCTCACCACCTCCATCCACCAGTTGGTTCAAGAAGAACTCAGTTTCCTGGGAAGGGAAGTTAGCGCTCCCATTTCTACCCAGGGCTACAGAGATCTTTTTGAGGGGCTGCGAAAGGTGATCATTTTGGAGAACTTACTGATTCACCTCGGCCTCAACCCCATCTACCTGCCTCAGGTGCATGAGGAGCTCGAGCAACTCAAAAATGGCCTAAAACCCTGGTATGCCAACCACCTCAACCTACAAAGCTTAACTCACTTTATCGGGCAACAGGAAGGTGTCTCCAAAAAATACCTGGACTGGGTGAAAGAATTGAAGGAAGAGAAGAAAGCACTCAGCTCAACCTTAGAAAAACAAGCATTAAGCCTACTTCGCAAAGTAGGCGGTTGAGGCAAATGGAAAAAAAATCCCCACCGCAATTAGCAGCAGGGATTCCTTGGGAATAAAATCTCCTAGATTAAATTTTAGAAAGTGCGTCCGCTAGGTCTTTTTTGAGATCTTCTACATCCTCCACCCCTACACTCAATCGGATCAAGGAGTCTACCAAACCTACTTTTTCACGCTCTTCTTTTGGAATGGAGGCATGAGTCATGGTAGCAGGGTGACCACAAAGGGATTCTACCCCTCCCAAAGATTCTGCCAAGGCAAAGAGGTGGAAATTTTCCATCACTACATTCGCATCCGACAGCTTATTTCCTACCAAAGTGAAGGAAATCATCCCTCCAAAATCGCGCATCTGACTCTTGGCCACCGCATGATTGGGATGATCTTCAAAGCCAGGCCAGTAGACCTTCGCTACCTTGGGATGCGTTTTCAAGAAGTGTGCGATCACCTTTCCATTCTGGCAATGCCGTTCCATGCGCAGGTGGAGCGTTTTGATTCCACGAAGTACCAAGAAACAGTCCTGAGGTCCAGGAGTAGCCCCGCAGGCATTTTGCAAGAAGACCAGGCGCGAAGCGAGCTCATCGTCATTGACCACCAAAGCGCCCATCACGACATCAGAGTGGCCTCCCAAGTACTTGGTCACGGAGTGCATCACGATATCTGCACCTAGATCTAGTGGGTTCTGTAAGTATGGAGAGGCAAACGTATTGTCCACCGCCAGGAGCAAGCCGTGCTTCTTCGAAAAGGCCGCCATCGCTTTCAAGTCGATGATATTCATCATTGGGTTGGTAGGAGTCTCCACCCACACCATCTTGGTGCGTTCGTTGACTAACGAAGAAAGTGCCTCGGGATCGGCCATGGACACAAAATGGAATTTGATGCCGTAGCGCTCGAATACCTTCGTGAAAAGCCGGTAGGTCCCTCCATAAAGATCGTTCGTGGAAATAATCTCATCGCCCGGGTTGAACAGCTTTACCACTGAATCAATAGCACCCAAACCTGAGGAAAAGCAAATGCCATGCTTGCCGTTTTCCAAAGCGGCCAAGCTTTGCTGCAAGGCAGTTCGGGTAGGGTTGTGTGTTCGGCTGTATTCGTAGCCCAGGTGGTCTCCCGGGGATTTTTGAACGTAAGTAGAGGTCTGAAAAATCGGAGTCATGATGGCTCCTGTGGAAGGATCCGGGGCTACGCCCGCATGGATGGCTTTGGTACCAAATTTCATCTAAAGTGAATTTAAGTAGGTTGGGTTTACATAGAATTCAAAACCTATTTTGGATAAATGCGCGCAATTCCAATACTAGGTGCTAAACTTGCTGGCTTTTACTTCAAAAGCGAGTCAAAGATGACAAAAAAGGACAGCATATTCAAGGACTTGGGCAGCTACTTCCGCAGCCATTCGATCACCACGCTAGGCTGGATCTGGGTAAGCATGGTCCCTCTCCTGGGTTCGCTTTTGCTTAGCACACAGTACCAGCAACTGGAGCAGCTTACGGTGACGGGAGTTTGGGAACAAGTACTGCTTACCCTGATCTTAGCCCTCCTAGTCGGCTTAGCCTTCCTACCCACCACATTCACTGCGCTTGCCTCTGGCTTCTTTTGGGGATGGGCCGTTTTTCCCCATCTGGTCATCGCCTACCTCCTCGCAAATGTCCTGGGCTACTCTCTTGGAAAGTGGCTCAATGCAGACTTCAGAACGATCCTGTATGCACGCCAGCCAAGTTTGCAGGAGGAAATCGAAAAACGAATCGAACATCCGGCAGGACTTGTGTTTTTTGTACGAATCAGCCCAGTGATTCCCTTTGCAATCTCTAATTTCTTATTTGCCTCTTTGGGGATTCCTCTTTCTAAAATCATTCGCTTTGGACTCCCAGGCATGCTGCCACGAACCATCCTCGCATTCGCTTCGGGTAAGGCAGCATCTTCTTTTTTGGACGCACAATCCTCCTTGAAAGATCCTCATGATTGGCTGATCCTTGGACTCCTTCTTGTTGGGAGCGTCTGGGGAATTTGGTATTTTTGGAATAAGAAGAAAACCGAAGGCTGAAGCTAAGGGTAAGTTTCTCCACAATTATGAATTCCACGAAAGCATGATCACCTCCATCCACCCCAAGTTGCCCATGCGCAACAAAGCCATTACCCAAGCCTTTTATCTGGACAAACTCGGTTTTCAACGGCTAGGTTCCCCAGGCTATCCGGAATACCTGATGGTTGAAAAAGATGCGGTTGAACTCCACTTTTTCCTGTTCCCCGGACTAGATCCACTGCAAAATTATGGGCAGATCTACCTTAGAACAGATGCGATTGATGACCTCTACCAGTACTTTTTAGAGCGAAAAGTGGCAATCCATCCGAATGGCCCCCTTGTAACCAAACCTTGGGGGCAGCGTGAATTTTCGATCTTGGATCCAGACCACAACCTGCTGACTTTTGGCCAAGAAGTCCGGTAAAATTCAATCCAAAAAAAGCTATTCTAGAAAGATTGAATGGCTTCTCATTTTCTTTGAAATTGAATTACCTCAAAATAGGATGCAAAATGTGTAGCGCTGGATCCCCTAAAAGCACTTGCTGGGATAGAAATGCTTCATGTTCCGAACTGAGCCCATAACGAAACAAAAACTCCCGTTCAGTGCGCAGCAGGAAATCCCCAAGACTTAGTTGATCCGCCGCAGGTGCAACTGCAAACAGGTGCTTGTACCAGATTTCGGTGTAGCGCTTGAGCAGCAGATCCACACCCAAAGAAGAATTGGAAAGCACCGCAATGGCCCCTTTATTTGGCGTCACCAACCAATCCTCCCCTTGACTGTAGCTTGGGCCAAAAGCATTTCCATAGTCACAGCCATTGATCAAAAGCAGGGGGTACTTCCCCGCATTGGCATAGGTCAAGGTGCTATCGGACACATAGCCAAAATCCAGTTCGTTGTATCCCAAGGATCCATGCCCAAAGTAGGTCAGCAGCGCAATGCCAGCGTTGATCTCCTTCCCCAAATCCAACCGTTCCACCTCGGCTTCCCCCTGCTTGCTGAAGGTAATTACCTCCACTTCAGGCAAACCGCTTTTTGCTAGCGCAGCAAAGCCTTCCATAAAGCTGCTGTGGCGAGACAGCTCCGCAGGGTTCATCCCTCCTACGAGATGAAGGATCCTGTTGGGACCGGAAACCAGCAGACGCTCCTTTTCGATCACTTTATCCAAGTAATTGGAAAGATCCTGCGAGGTCTTGGCAGGAATACGCCCTACCGCCATCGCCGACAATTCAGGTTCCCCCGGCTTGAGCCCTCTTACAAAGTGGCTGTCGGAGGGCGGGAAACCAGCAGTTGGAACTAGGTCCTGCAAATCAAAGGCTTGGGAAACGTTACGATAATATACCGAAGCATTGTCTACCCATGCTTGCGCAAAGGGGACGACCGATCGGCCAGTTAGCAGCAAGTAATGGGGATGGTGGATCGGCCAATAGAACTTTAAAAATGCGGTCAATGCCCGAGGGCCCCGCTCCCCAAAGGCAAATTGATCGTATAATTCCTCCATTCGCAGCACCAAGGTATCAAAATTACCACCTGCAGCAGAGGATCGGTAACTGGCATAGGCATCAAGGGCATTGGCATGCTGCAGGCTTGGCTTCTCCAATTGCCGATGCCCAACCAGGAGGTAATTTGCTGGCAGACTTCGGTAATCCCGAAAGCGGACTGGTTGCAGCACTTCCACCATAAACCGCAAAGGATCGGTTTTATTCCTGGCTGCTGCTATGGGAAGCGAGGATGTAAGTTTGGCAAAAGCCAGAGAAAAATAATCTCCCTTTCGAGCAGGATCTGCTGCCAAATGAAGCCTGAGCTTTCCTTCTTGAAAATCCTCTTGCCGAAGTACCAAGGTTTGCCGGAGCGATTCAAATCCAGAAAATTGAGGGCTCGGAAGGGCCCGAATGACTTGGGAAGAGGTGCCCAGCCAAAGTAAAGGCACATGCTCCTGTGGAGAGCGCCCCACCCAAGCAAGTTCCAAGGAAATGGATTGAGAATCCACTTCTGCAAAGGAAGAACCCAGTAAGAACTCCAGATCCAGACCAGGCGCAATCACCGAACTCATCCAGCCCTGCCCTTCCTTCGAAGATGAGGAGCGCAGCCCCCAGCGGGTCATTTCCCCTAAGGCATAGTCCTCCGCAAAGACCTGGACTTGGGCTACTTCCAACTGATCCGAACCCGAGAGATGAACCTCAGGTGAGGTCATTCGCTTTCCCTGCTCCCCAGGTGTATAGACCAAGAAAAAGGCAGTCGTATCCGAGTAGGTATTGACATAGGGATTCGGAATTGCGATCCCAGTGCTAGCCCATTCCCCATTTTTTAATCCTAAAAAATCGAGGTAATCCTCCGAATCAAGACGACCATCCTGCTCACCGGCTACCCAAATGGCTACTTCTTCTCCTCGGTGGTAGAGCCTCAAATGCCGGGGATCTATTCTTTTGAGGGGAATGCCCAGGACGGTCAACCTGCTTGCTGGAATGCGGTAGATCCCGGTAGTAGCCGTCTGAATTTTGTAGTAGGTCAGGTCATACCGAAACCAAGGCGAATCTTGAGCAAATGAAAAATTGGAAAGGCTGAAGCCTAAAAGAAGTAGAATCAAGGAATTTCTCATGGAAAAATGGGGAATTTGAGGGAAGCTCAGGATTAAAAAAAATTAGTGATCGGAATTAAAAAACGCGGGGAAGGTTGATTTCAAAATCCGTTCAAATGAAATTACTACCAGTTCCGACGGAACTGAGATTCAAAAAAATGTACATTTTCGGGCACTCTTCTGTTCCAAAGTTGAACAAGAAATTAGAAAAGCAAAAATCAAAAAAGTAATGCGTCGGAAATTTTATTTTTTTCCATCGATTGAAAATACCTTAAAAACAGTTAGTAATCAATGTCTTAAGTTTAATTCATCATTTTTTTTTCTTCTTGAATACCTAGAATTAGGTTATACAAGGTACTCTACTTAAAATTTGGTATTACTTTTTCATACAGGTTGGTATCACGTACACAATTGCCTGCATCTGCAAGGCCCATTGACCACTAGTATGAATCTAACCAACACCCAAGTACAAATGCGCAAAGGACTCCTAGAGTACTGCGTATTACACATTATTTCGAGAGGGGAAATCTACACCTCCGACCTTATCGATGAGCTTACCCAAGCCGAGATGATCGTCGTAGAAGGCACCCTGTATCCCCTGCTCAACCGCCTCAAAACCGCGGCACTCGTCAGTTACCGCTGGGTAGAATCCGATGCAGGCCCTCCCAGAAAATACTATTCCATCACGGAGGAAGGCCACGCTGCCTTGAAAAACCTCGCCTCAACTTGGAAAGGACTAGTTCAATCCATCACTCAAATCACTAAAAAGAAAACTCCTTCTCCTTCGAAAAACTCATGAAAAAGACACTTAGCATCAACATCAGCGGTATTTTATTCCATATCGAAGAAGATGGATACGACACCCTCAAAAACTATCTCGAAAGCATCAATACCCACTTTTCCGGGTACTCCGATAGCAAAGAAATCATTTCCGACATCGAAAATCGCATTGCGGAAATCTTTCTCTCCTACTTGAAAAACAACAACCAAGTAATCACGGCAGAGAATGTCACCCGACTCATCGAAAAAATGGGGACCATTGCGGACTTCAGTGCCTTGGAGGAGAAAGAGGAAGTCGAAGAGGTATCCGAGCAAGCCAGCGATGACTTTTACAAGTACGTCACTCCACCCAATACTGCTGATGGTGGCTACAAAAAGCTCATGCGGATGGAACACAAGAAAATCTTGGGTGGGGTCTGTGCCGGAATCGCACATTACTTCGCCATCGATGCACTTTGGATTCGATTGATCGCCATTCTCCTGCTTTTTAGTGGAAACATCAACTTCGACCTGTCTGATTTTAACCCCTTTGGTTGGGTTGATTTTAACATTGGATTTGCAGGACTTGCAGTGGTGGCCTACATCGTTTTGTGGGTGATTCTTCCGGTATCTTATGCCAATGAAGAAAATAAGGAAATCAAAAAACTATATCGAAACCCGGATGATAAAGTCCTTGGAGGAGTTGCCAGCGGCTTAGCCGCATACTTTGGCATCAAGGAATTACTATACGTTCGGCTTGCCTTTGTCTTACTCACCATTGCTGGAGGATCAGGTTTGGTAATTTACCTCATTCTTTGGATCATCACTCCAGTGGCGAGTTCCATCACGGAACGCATCAAGATGAAAGGGGGAGAAATCACCTTGGATAGCATCGATTCCACGCTCAAGGAAACCATCAGTCCAGCCCCGCCCACACCTGAATCCACCTTAAAAAAGGTGCTTATGACGCCTTTCAGAGTATTGGGGCAGGTGATCGAAGCTCTAGGTTCTGCCTTTGGTTCTCTTGGTAGATTTCTGTTAACTATTCTGCGCCTCTTTTTTGGGCTAATCATTTTCATTCTTGGAATTACACTCGTAGGGGTTCCTTTGGTTACTTTCACCCTTTATTTGGGAGTTATTGACCCAATCTATTACGGTACCGTGGATGTATTTCCCTTGGAAATGATTACTGAATTGGTTCCTACAGGACTAGCAGCTGCAGGACTAGGAGTACTGGCAATTCCTGGAATTGTGATCCTGATGCTCGGATTGAGCGTTTTGTCTAAGAAAAATTTGGTGGGAAGTAGGTTTGGCTTAGTTGCGCTGGCACTCTGGCTGATGTGCATCGCCACCCTAGGATTCCAAGTTCCCCGTGTCATCGCAAAATTCAAAGAGGAAGACCGAGTGATTACCAACACTCCGCTCAGCCCAGGCCAAGGTGTACTCTTCTTAACAGTAGAAGGAGGGGATGGGGTAGAGTTTTACCAACAAGCCGTTCTTGAACTTAAAGGCACCGAAGACAGTGTCCTTACCCTAAATCAAGAATTTTTCGCTCGAGGTCAAAGCAAGAAGCAGGCACAAGAAAATATCAAAAAGATCGCTTATAGCTATGCTGTAAAGGATTCCGTCATCACCTTTGAACGGGGATTTGACATGAAAACCTTGGGTGCTTTCCGAGATCAAAAACTAAACCTAACCTTGGAGATTCCTTACAACAAACCGTTTATCATGGACGATAGCTTATTGGACATCCTAGAAAATACGCTGTATAAAAATGGCTACGAATGGGAAGATGTCCGTCCAGAAGCAATCTGGGTTTTCAATGAGGCCGGACTAGTGTGCTTGACCTGCCCCGTTAAGGTCAATGGAGGAGAGCGACGCGATTGGGATTCCTTTGAATCCGAAAAAGCCCAGCTCGACTCTATAACCAAGATCCAACAGGATAGCCTAAGCAAGGCAAAACTAAAGGATGCCTATTTCTTGAAGGAAAATTAAGGACCTACTTAGAGTTTAGATTTTAGTTGACCCAAGTGGTCCCATCCTGTCCCGTCCCGTACTTGCGGGACGGGAAGGTGCGGGACCACTTTTTTTTTGTACCTTCTACCAAACTTTTAAATCATGGATGTTACAGCTAAATTTTTAGGTGGAGCCGGAGTAGTCACCGGTTCCAAATACTTGATTGACCTAGGAGACTTCGAGTTTCTGGTCGACTGTGGATTGTTTCAAGGAGGAAGAAAACTTCGCGAACAAAACTGGGATGACTTCCCAATGCCGCTGCAAGACTTGGAAGCAGTGGTCCTCACCCATGCACACTTGGATCACATCGGCTACTTGCCTCGATTGGTTCAGCAAGGGTTTAAAGGCCCGATTTATTGCACCGAGGCCACGGCATCGCTAGCCAAAATCTTACTCCTTGACTCCGGGAAGCTCCAAGAGGAAGAAGCAGAATATGCCCGCAAAAAAGGCTATTCCCGCCACGAGAACCCACAGCCCCTCTACACCAAAGCAGATGCAGAGGCTGTTTTTCCGCAATTCGTCCCTCAGCCCTTCGAAAAACCCTTTCGCATTCATCCTGCGGTAACAGTGACCTTTTTCCATGCAGGCCACATTCTTGGTGCCTCCATCGTCAAATTCCTGATTCAGGGAGAACACCAAACCAAAAGGCTTGTATTTTCAGGCGACTTGGGGCGCTACAAAGACCCGCTCCTTTTCCCTCCCACTCGAATACCAAAAGCAGATATCCTGTGGATCGAATCCACCTATGGAGATCGAAAATCGGCCAACACAAAACCTGAAGAAGAAATGGCCCGCGCCATTCGAGATACCTTTGACCGCGGAGGTTTGGTCATCATCCCTGCCTTTGCCGTAGGGCGAACCCAGCTCCTACTCTACCACCTCTACCAATTGATGGAAAAAGGGAAAATTCCAAAGGTGCCCATCTTTACCGATAGCCCCATGGCCATCGATGCGACGCAACTGTACCTAGACTACAGCAAGGACCACCGCCTTGGCGCCATGCTTCAGGAAGATGAACATGCATTTAAGCACCCTCACCTGCATTATTACCAGAAAAAAGAAGAGTCCATGTCCCTCAATACTTATAACGGGAAGGCAATTATCATTTCTGCAAGCGGCATGGCTACAGGTGGTCGGATCCTACATCACCTCTTCCACCACCTTCCCCATGAGAAAAATGGGGTGATCATCGTGGGTTACCAAGCTCAAGAAACCCGTGGCAGAAGACTACTTGATGGGGATCCCATCATCCGAATCTATGGCGATGAAGTTCCCGTACGCGCCAAGGTATATCCAATAGAAGGTCTCTCTGCACATGCGGACCAGGAGGAACTGATGGACTGGGCGGAGGGATTTACCGAGAAACCCAAATACACCTTTGTGGTGCATGGGGAACCCAAAAGCGCTGAGGCCCTAGCCTACAAACTCAAGGAGGAATTGGGATGGAATACCCTGCTGCCCAACTACCTGGAATCCTTCGTCTTGTTTGAGGGGATTTAAAGCTCGAAGCCAGTAAAAAAAAAGAGCCTTGAGAACGGATGTTCCCAAGGCTCTTTTCTTATCATTCAAACGATTAATCCGCTTTCTCTTTTTTGGTTACCGATAGCGAAAGCTCAGTGGCTTCATCCACATAATCGGCAATAATCACGTCGCCCTCAGACAAATCACCCTTCAAAATCTCTTCGGCAATCGCGTCTTCCAAATACTTCTGGATGGCACGATTCAAAGGTCTTGCTCCATACTGCTGGTCATAGCCTTTGTTGGCCAAGAAGTCTTTCGCCTTCTCAGTAAGTTCGATTTTGTAGCCCAAATCCGTGATTCTGTGGAACAACTTCCCAAGGCTGATGTCGATAATTTTGAAAATATCTTCCTTGCTCAAGGAGTTAAACACGACCACATCGTCCAAGCGGTTAAGAAACTCTGGACTAAAGGCCTTCTTCAAGGCGGATTGAATGGTGGACTTCATGATTTCATCCATGTTGTCGGCCTTGGCACGGTTGGCAAAGCCAATACCCGCACCAAAGTCCTTCAAGTCACGTACCCCAATATTGGAGGTCATGATGATGATGGTATTTCGGAAATCTACGCGTCTACCCAATCCATCCGTCAAGATGCCGTCGTCCAACACCTGAAGTAGGATATTGAATACATCAGGGTGCGCTTTTTCGATTTCATCCAGCAGGACTACAGAATACGGCTTGCGACGCACCTTTTCGGTAAGCTGTCCACCCTCTTCATAACCCACATAGCCTGGAGGTGCTCCCACCAATCGAGAAACGGAGAATTTCTCCATGTATTCCGACATGTCGATGCGAATCAGGGAATCTTCCTTGTCAAACAAGTAGGTGGCAAGCGTTTTGGCTAGTTCTGTCTTTCCAACTCCAGTAGGGCCAAGGAATATAAAGGAGCCGATCGGCTTCTTTGGATCCTTCAGTCCTACACGCGTACGCTGAATGGCTTTGGTCAATTTCTTAATTGCCTCTTCCTGACCGATTACTCTACCCTTTAGCTCCTCGCCCATGTTGAGCAATTTGTTACCCTCTTTTTGTCCAATTCGCTTGGCTGGAATTCCGGTCATCATCGCAATTACTTCCGCTACATGTTCCTCATCCACGGTAAAGCGCTTGGTCTTACTTTCGTCCTCCCACTTCACCTTGGCTTCGTCTAGCTGCTCCAGGAGTTTCTTTTCCTTGTCGCGAAGCTGTGCAGCTTCCTCATACTTCTGAGACTTAACCACACGGTTTTTCTCCGCCTTGATATTTTCTACTTCAGACTCCAAGCGCAAGATATCCTCAGGAACATTGATGTTCATGATGTGTACCCGAGCTCCCGCTTCATCCAAGACGTCAATGGCCTTGTCCGGAAGGAAACGATCGGAAATGTAACGATCTGATAGCTTCACACATCCTTCAATGGCAGCATCGGTGTAGATGACATTGTGGTGGTCTTCGTATTTGTCTTTGATGTTATTCAAGATTTGGATGGTCTCTTCTGGGGAGGTGGCATCCACCATCACCATTTGGAAACGACGCGCCAAGGCGCCATCCTTCTCAATGTATTGTCTGTATTCGTCCAAGGTCGTGGCTCCGATGCACTGGATTTCTCCACGTGCCAAGGCAGGCTTAAACATGTTGGAGGCATCCAAAGAACCGGAAGCTCCACCTGCGCCTACTATCGTATGCAATTCATCAATGAATAGGATGACGTTCGGGGATTTTTCCAGCTCGTTCATCACGGCCTTCATGCGCTCCTCAAACTGACCTCTGTACTTGGTGCCTGCCACCAAGGAAGCAAGGTCCAAAGTGACTACCCGCTTGTTGAATAGGATTCGGGAAACCTTCTTTTGTACGATTCGCAAGGCCAAACCCTCGGCGATGGCTGTTTTACCCACGCCTGGCTCACCAATCAAAATCGGATTGTTTTTCTTTCTACGCGAAAGGATCTGAGCTACTCGCTCAATTTCTTTTTCTCTACCGATGATGGGATCCAACTTATCGTCTTCTGCCATCTTGGTGAGGTCGCGACCAAAATTATCTAAAACCGGTGTACGGGATTTTTCAGCTCCTGGCTTGTTGGCTCCGCCTCCAGAAGAGGAGGATGAACCAAATAGTTTGGATCCATCTTCATCCCCATCTTCGGCTTCCGCTCGTGCTTTGGGTGTGGAACTGCTGTCCGACTGCATTTCAAGCATTTCCTTGATGCTGTCGTAGTTGACCTCAAACTTATTTAAAATCTGTGTGGCTATATTATCTTCATCGCGAAGGATAGAAAGCAGCAAGTGCTCGGTACCAATCAGCTGACTCTTGAAGATTTTTGCTTCCAAATAGGTGATTTTCAATACTTTTTCAGACTGCCTCGTCAATGGAATATTGGCCATATTTTTCACATTGTGGTTGGCCGTACCTTTTACCGCCCGCTCAATCGCAGCCCGTAATTCATCCATGGGTATGCCTAGCTTTTTCAATATGGAAACAGCTACGCCTTCTCCCTCTCGGATCATCCCCAATAAGAGGTGCTCTGTGCCAATGTAATCGTGTCCCAGACGAAGGGCCTCTTCGCGGCTGAGAGAGATTACCTCTTTGACTCTGTTCGAAAATTTTGCTTCCATTTAACCCTTTTCTGATTGTAAGATGAATGTTGAGTCTATGATACCAATTTTGTTTTAAAAACGCAATTGATTGACTTATTGTTCGTGTTTTTTTTGAGAATTAGCAAGCAAATCATCAGCCGCTCCCCCCAAACAGAATAATAAGTCCAGTATCGAAAGGTTAGGGACAAAGTTTAGGCCAAAATTTTGCCCATATGCTACCTCCTGGTAAAAGGGGCGATCCAAATAGCTGCCCGAGGGTACAATTTGCCCCCTTAAGTCGATTACATCGGCTGGAAGCCCTTCTTGACCCACTAGGGTTAGTTTGACAGGCCAGCGAAGTAACTTCAGACAGATTGTCAGCAAATTCAAATTCAACTCCCAAAGTTGTGTATCTCCTCGTTTGTATGCAGCTTCAAAGTATGGAAAAAAGTATTCGAAAAACGGGGATTTTCCGTACCCGCTTTGAATTCCTCGCAAGTGGTTGCTCAGCCAATTTTGGTCGGCATCAATACAAACCTCAGCCAAGGAGATTCGTGGTCGCCTTCCTTGAATGGGTACACTCAAGGTATGCACCTTATTGGCAAGTAATAGGGAGGTTCGGTTGAAATAGGACTGCCTGGTGTATCGGTCTCCAGGAAATAGAAACAGCTCATCCACTCCCCTCAGCACCGTAAAGTACTCCAGGCAAGGTAGGTAGTGGAGGTCTAGGGCAATGCGTTTCACAGGAAGGGGTAGGGATAGAAAGTACGAGATACGAAATACGAAGTACGGAATCGAAACCAATGTCGAAGGTCCAAGGGAGGTACAATGTACCAGGAACCAAGTACAAAGTAGAGATTCGTATTGGGATTAAAGTTCTGGTATTTAAGGATCTTGGTACTTCGTACTTGGTACTTGGTACTTAGTACTTAGTACTTCGTACAACTTTCAGCGTCTTGATACTTGATACTAGTTACTTGATACTTTTTCTAATGTCGAACGCTGAACGCCGATTGAAGAATTAAGTAGGAGGTACAATGTACCAGGAACC
>CANHCD010000031.1 GCA_947458795.1 Cyclobacteriaceae bacterium
CTTTCAGTAGCCCCGAACTGATTGGGATCCTCAATCAAATCAAACCTCCTTACAACATTTCAGGCTTGACACAAGACACCGTGCTGGCAGGTCTGAAAAATAAGGTAAAGGTGAAGGAGCTCATCGAAAAAATTCTAGAAGAACGTACCTACTTACGTCAAGAGCTGGAAAAGTTGCCCTACATCCTGCACATCCATCCCTCGGATGCCAATTTTCTACTCGTTCAAGTCCCAGATGCCAATCGTTTCTACGAAGGATTAATCCAAGAAAAAGTGATTGTGCGCAACCGTTCCACCGTCCTACATTGTGAAGGCTGCCTTCGAATTACGGTAGGCACACGTGAAGAAAGCTATTCCCTACTCCTAGCTCTGGAAAAAGTAAGCCGCGCTTGACCTGCATTCAAAAAATAAATTTAGAGAACCACTACCTTCCATTCCCATGAAAAAGAAAGTGTTATTCATCGACAGAGATGGCACCCTCATCAAGGAGCCTCCCACAGATTTCCAAGTCGATAGCTTAGAGAAACTGGAGTTTATCCCCAAGGCCATATCCAATCTCCGCAAAATCGCTGAGGAATGTGACTACGAATTGGTGCTGGTTACCAACCAGGATGGATTGGGTACCGATTCTTTTCCAGAAGAAGACTTCTGGCCGGCCCAAAACAAGATGCTGAAGACGCTGGGGCAGGAAAATATCCACTTTGCCGCGATTCACATCGATCGCAGTTTTGAGCATGAGCAAGCGCCTACCCGTAAGCCGCGAACAGGCATGCTCACGGCCTATTTTTCGGAAGACTACGACCTTGCCAATTCATTTGTCATCGGAGATAGGATGACCGATATCCAACTTGCTCAAACTTTAGGGGCAAAGGCTATTTTCTATGGCGAACATCAGGGTGATGCAGTTTTATCCACTCAGGATTGGGATGCCATCTACACCTTCCTCAAACTTCCTCCACGAAAAGCTACAGTACACCGGAAGACTTCTGAAACGGACATTTCGATAGAATTGAATTTGGATGGCTCGGGAGCCTGCTCCATCTCCACAGGGCTTCATTTCTTTGACCACATGCTCGAGCAACTTGGCAAGCATGGAAGTACGGACCTATCAATCCAAGTAAAGGGCGACCTTCACATCGATGAGCACCATACCATCGAAGATACCGCACTTGCATTGGGAGAAGCCTATGCCAAGGCCCTTGGAGACAAAAAGGGAATTTACCGTTATGGATTTTTACTTCCCATGGATGATGCGCTGGCTCAGGTGGCAATCGACTTTGGAGGTAGACCTTGGTTGGTGTGGGACGCCAAGTTCTCCCGAGAAAAAGTCGGCGATATGCCCACGGAAATGTTCTTCCACTTCTTCAAGTCTTTTTCAGATACCGCCAAATGCAACTTGAACATCAGCATCACGGGCGACAACGAGCATCACAAAATCGAAGCCGCCTTCAAAGGCCTCGCCCGAGCAATCAAGATGGCCGTGCAGCGAGATCCCCGCAACCTAAACCAACTGCCCAGTACAAAAGGGGTTCTTTGAATTGAATATGCCAAAATAAAAGTTCACGCAGATTGACACGGAAAAGACCCGCTGATTGATTGATAAAAATCTGCGTTATTTTTCTTTTTTCCGCCGCGGTTGAGCGTGAAAAAAAATCTTCCCTTCAATCAACGTTATAAATTATTTAAAATCCGCGTCAAAAAAGTTTACGCAGATTTCCACGAAAAACACCCGCGGATTGAATCATTGATGGATTTAAATCTGCGTTATTTTTCTCTGTTATCCGCCGCGGCGGAGCGTGAAAAAAAATCGCTATTTCTAAGAATATTCCAATAACCGCTTTTTCAATGCGGCTTTGTAATTGGGAATGGCCTTTTTGGAAAGTCCCAAAAAGAGGTAGGGTTCGATCAACTCGAGTTCCATCAAATGAAAAACCCCATCAATCTCCACCCCGTCCACTCGTGCATAGAGGCTATCTTTAGCAAAAGTAGTTACAAGTGCCTGAGCTGCGGCAAGCATGGATTCACTGGGTAGAATCTCCTGAATTGTTCCTCCATAGTAATGCTGAACCCTAAAATCATCCACTGCTGGAGACTTGAGTACCGCATGGGAAAAAACTTCATTGAAAAATAGCAAAGAATATTCCCCCACCTCCACAATTTCCGGAATGTACCGCTGCACCAAAAAATCTTCCTCCTGCAGCAAACTGGCAACTTTCTGCGCTACCTCTTTGCCTGCACCTCGCTCAATTTTTAGGGTATTTTTTGCCCCTCCACTAACCAGGGGCTTTATTACCAAGGTATCTGCCTGGATGGCATCGTGCAGCTCCTCTAGTGCAATTACCGTTCCTTTGGGTAAGATTTGTCCCGCCACACAGGGGTAGCCTTTGGCCTTCAACTCTAACAAATAGTTTTTGGAGGAATTCCAGCGAACTGTTTCCACTTGGTTGAGCACGGGAATTTTCAAGGCCTCCAACTGGCTAAGCCACTCCAAAAATTCAGGATAGTAGTCAAAATAATCCCAGGTAGATTTGATCAGTACATGGGAGAATTGACTCCAGTCTACGTCCGGATCTGACCAGGCCAGCAACTGATGGGATATGCCTAATTCCTGCAGCAGCTGAGCTAGCAAAGCATCCTCATCTACCGTATTGGTATCGTAGGCTCCAGTGGATACATAGGTGGCAATGGCGACGTGTAGGGACATACTTTTTTTGTGCAAAACTAGCATTTCCTTTTTTTCGCAGCGGCTTTTCTTCAAAAATCCAATTGAAACCTTATTTTTGGATATTAAACCTACTATGAGCCACCGCAAACTCGTCATCGTCCCCACCTACAATGAGCTGGAAAATATCAGCGACATGGTGCGTACCGTGATGGAATTGGAAGGGAATTTTGAGCTATTAGTTATTGACGATGGATCTCCAGATGGAACCGCCTCGGTGGTCAAGGGGCTACAAAGCGCTTATGAAGGCCGTCTACATTTAATGGAGCGCGCAGGCAAGCAGGGCTTGGGCACCGCCTACATCGCAGGCTTTCGCTGGGCATTGGCCGCCAACTACGACTTTATTTTTGAAATGGACTGTGATTTTTCACACGATCCCAAGGACCTTATCCGACTCTACGAGGCCATCAAAAGCCGAGATTATGATTTAGCAATTGGCTCCAGGTACGTCACAGGTGTCAACGTGGTCAATTGGCCCATGGGCAGGGTGCTCATGTCCTACTTTGCAAGTAAATATGTGAATTTGATCACTGGCCTACCCATCCACGATGCAACTGCCGGCTTCAAATGCTACCACCGCAGCGTGCTGGAGGGTATTGCACTAGACAACATCAAATTTATTGGCTACGCCTTCCAAATCGAGATGAAGTTCACCGCATGGAAATTGGGCTTCAAACTGACTGAGGTCCCCATCATATTCACCGACCGCACAAGAGGGCAATCCAAAATGAGCCCAAAAATCTTCAAAGAAGCGGTGCTAGGCGTGATTTTAATGAAACTAAAAAGTATTTTTTCCCCCTACCGCTTAGTCAAATCGAATTGATTTGATGGGGTCTACCCGAGAGATCACTCCAACAGGGATCCATAACACCAAGGCTGTCAATACCGTCACTCCCAAATTGAGCAAAAGAAAAGCCATCCAATTCCAATCGATGGGCACATAGGCCATGTAATAACTGATGGGATCCAGCGGGATCAAGTGGAAGTAATCTTGCAAGCCTCCCAGCACCAGCGCAAAGGCGTTACCATACAAAAGCCCCTTAACGAGGATGTGGATGCCATTCCAGAAAAATAGAGATCGAATTTGAGAGTTCTTGGCGCCCATCGCCTTGAGCAAGCCAATCATTTGGGTCCGCTCCATAATCAGGAGAAATAAGATTGCTCCCATATTGAAAATGGCTACAAAGCCAATCAAGGAGATAAATACAATCACATTGGTATCGAGCAACTTCAGCCAATCAAAAATGTCCAAGAACCGCTTTCGGCTATCGAGCAATCGAAGATCGTAATCCAGTTCGTCCTCTAGCAAGGGAGCATAAGTATCAAGCTGGGAAGCATCGGCTACATGTAACTCCAAGCCTCCTACCTGATCGCTGGTCCAACTATTCAAATTTCGAATGGTCTGCAGCTCCCCAATCACCATTTGCTCGTCAAAATTCTCGAGATAGGTTTCAAAAATACCCACTACCTCCACCCGGCGGTAGCGAGGAGGCTGCTGCACAAAGTAGAGGGTTACCTTGTCTCCCACACGGATTTGCAACTTGTTGGCCACTAGCTTGGAGAGCAGGATTTCATTACTCACCCCTGAGTCAGGAAGGTGGATCATTCTCCCCTCCACCAGGTACTGCACAAAGCCTAAGCTGTCAAAATCTTTCGCAACTCCCTTTAGCAACACCCCTTCTACCTCCTCGGATCCTTTCAGCAAGGCCGCCTTGTGTGCATAGGATTGTACCTTGGTCAGGAAAGGGAATTGATCCCGCTTTCCAAGAAATTCTGCATTGAGCGAAAAAGGTTGTTCCTCAAACGCAGTACTCATTTGGAACTTCTGCACTTGAAAGTGACCCGTAAAGCCATATACCCGACTTGAAACTGTCTTTTGAAATCCTCCCAAGACCATGATGGATAGGATGGCCACCCCCAAACCCACCGCCAGGCTCGCCACCGCAATGCGGTGGATGATTCCAGAGAAGCCACCGGCATGCTGAAAACTGATTCTTTTGGCTAGGAAATAGGAAAGGTTCAACGGACTGGGTTAAATTTGTTTGCAACTCTCCGCAAATTAGCATGAAGCAATCGAAAAATTTACCCTTGAGCTACATTTTGACCATTTGCCTCTATTTGGCAAGCAGCGCCATAGGGATTGCGCAGGGAATTCGGGTGGGCGCAGAACAGGCCCAGCTCTACCTCCCCCAGCTTCAAGGGAAAAAAGTAGGGGTAGTGGGGAACCAAACGAGCATCTTACCGCAAACCAACCAGCAGCATCTGGTCGATTTTCTGTTGGGAAATAAAATTCAGGTAGTGAAAGTGTTCGTGCCCGAACATGGATTTCGTGGCACTGCCGATGCAGGCGAGAAAGTCAACAACTCCATAGATGCCAAAACAGGCCTTCCCATCGTCTCCTTGTATGGCGCCAACAAGAAGCCCAGTGCAGAGCAGCTGAAAGACCTCGATGTACTTGTCTTTGACCTGCAAGATGTGGGTGTCCGCTTTTTTACCTACATCAGCACCCTCCACTACGTGATGGAAGCTTGCGCGGAGCAGGGAAAGCCCCTAATCCTTCTCGACCGCCCCAATCCCAACGGGAATTATGTAGATGGACCCATGCTGAAAAAAGGCTTTGAATCCTTTGTGGGCATGCATCCTATTCCGATCGTACATGGACTAAGTATCGGCGAACTGGCCCAAATGATCAATGGAGAAAAATGGCTAAAAGGTGGTGTAAAGGTCAATCTTACCGTCATTCCTGTAGCTAATTGGAACCATGCGATGGCCTACGAACTCCCAGTAAAGCCCTCCCCAAACTTGCCCAATGCACTTTCAATCCGTCTCTATCCAAGCACCTGCCTTTTTGAAGGCACGGTAGTTTCCTTAGGTCGAGGTACCTATTTTCCTTTCCAAGTATATGGCTATCCAGATGCAAAGTTTGGGGATTTTAGCTTTACTCCAGTAGCCATTGATGGGATGTCCAAAACCCCTCCGCATCAAGATAAGTTGTGCTATGGAAGAGACCTGCGTGCGGAATCCCTAGAGCAGCCTTTTACCTTGAGCTACCTCCTCGAAGCCTACCAGCGCTCCGAGATGAAGGAAAAATTCTTCAATTCCTACTTCAACACCCTTGTAGGTACGGATGAACTAAAGAAGCAAATCTTGGCAGGAAATACTGAGACCGAGATTCGTGAAACCTGGCAGCAAGGATTAACAGACTATGCCCAGCTACGTAAAAAATACCTACTTTACCCATAATAGAATTCCCGAATTAACCCAACGCTGCGCATGCAACTTCCTCCTATAAACCGCTCCTTACGCATCATTTACATGGGTACCCCTGAATTTGCGGTGCCTGCTTTGGAAAACCTAGTGGCTGAGGGATGGAATGTAGTAGCCGTCATTACTGCCCCAGACAAACCCCAAGGCCGAGGACAGAAATTAGTGGGTTCCCCTGTCAAAGAGGCGGCCGAGACCTTGGGCATCCCAGTATTGCAACCCACCAATCTCAAGGATGCTTCGTTCCAACAAGAACTCAAGGCACTTGCTGCAGACCTGCAGATTGTGGTAGCCTTCCGAATGCTTCCTGAAGCGGTTTGGAACATGCCTCCGATGGGTACCTTCAACCTCCACGCCTCCCTCCTGCCCAATTACCGAGGAGCTGCCCCGATCAACTGGGTATTGATCAACGGGGAAAAAGAAACTGGAGTCAGCACCTTCTTTTTGCAGCATGAAATCGATACTGGAAATATCCTTTTTCAGGAGAAAGTAGCCATACTCCCAGAGGATAACCTGGGAAGCCTCTACGAAAAATTGATGACCTTGGGTGCCGACCTGGTAGTGAAGACAGTGGATGCCATTGCCTCACAAACCATCCAGCCCCAGCCTCAAGACGAAAGTCAGGCCCTGCGTACCGCACCAAAAATCTTTAAGGAAACAGCACAGATCGACTGGACAGCCTCAGCCACTTCCATCCACAACCTGATCCGTGGCCTTTCGCCCTATCCAGGTGCATGGACGGTGCTGCAAGACAAAACCTGGAAACTCTTTACTTCCTTCCCAAATGATCAGAACCTGCCGGGAAAAGCCCCTGGGGAATGGGAGAGTGACTTCAAAACCTTCCTCCGCTTTCAATGTGGGGAGGGACACCTTACGATCCATGACCTCCAATTGGAAGGAAAAAAACGAATGAAGGTGGATGAATTCCTTCGGGGTTGGAAAGGATAAAGTCAGTTCCAATGCTCCTTGAGTTAGTTTAAACCACCAAATAAATAAACCTGAATTTAATCCATTAAACTACCTAGTTGTTTTTTGAGTTTACCCTAGTGAGAACTTTGCTAAAGCAGGTAACTTACCCATCAAATCCATACGCGTGAAAATCATACTTCTTGTAGCAAAAGCAACGAACCAAGTCATCGGAAAAGACAACCAGCTCGTCTGGAAGTTGTCCGCAGACTTGAAGCGTTTTAAAAATCTCACCACGGGACATCACCTCTTGATGGGTAGAAAGACCTTTGAATCCTTGGGTAGACCCCTACCCAACCGCACCCATCTGATCATTACCAGAAACCCAGATTTTGTGGCTCCAGAAGGCCATTTTGCCTTTCACTCAGTAGAAGACGCCATAATTTATTGCACCAAGCACCAACTGGACAAGGTATTTGTGATCGGAGGAGGGGAAATCTACAAGGAAACCCTTCCCCTCTGCGATACGCTAGAAATCACAGAAGTAGAAGCTAGTCCAGAAGGAGATACAGTTTTCCCAGTTTTGGATCCTCAAATCTGGAAGGAAAAAGAGCGAGAAGAATTTGCTGCTGACGAAAACAACGAATATCCGTACGCTTTTGTGACCTACGAAAAAAGATAAATCATGGCTAAACCCGTCATCTGGATCACAGGAGGTTCCTCTGGTATTGGAGAAGCCGCAGCCCAAAAATTCTCGAAGGAGGGCTATTCAATCATTCTTTCTTCCCGCAACTTGCAGGAACTCGAGCGCGTCAAAGCTAGCTGCACCTTCCCAGAAGACATTCGTATTTTACCTCTAGATCTAGCAGCTAGCAGCGATTTTGATCAGAAGGTCGTCACTGCCCTTTCCTTTTTTGGGAAGGTAGACATCTTGCTTCACAATGGAGGCATCAGCCAGCGCTCCCTCATCAAGGATACCCAACTGGAGGTGGATCGCAAGCTCATGGAGGTCAACTATTTTGGTACCGTCGCCTTGACCAAAGCGCTGCTTCCGCACTTTATTGAAAGAAAGCAAGGGCAATTTGGAGTAGTTACCTCTCTGGTTGGAAAGTTTGGATCCCCTTACCGCTCCTCCTACGCAGGAGCCAAGCATGCCTTGCATGGATTTTTTGATACGCTACGTGCCGAGCACCACCAAGACGGAATATCCGTGACCTTGATCTGTCCAGGATTTATTCGCACGCAGGTATCCATCAATGCCGTAACCGGTGATGGGAGTCCTTTAGGCGAAATGGACCAGGCACAAGACCAAGGCATGTCCCCAGAAGCCTGCGCGGAAGGTATTTTCAAAGCCTTAGTCAAGAAAAAGGAAGAAGTGTACATTGGAGGCAAGGAAACCTTGGCCGTATACCTCAAGCGCTTCCTTCCCGGCTTATTTTCCAAAATTCTTCGATCAGCAAAAGTTAGATAATCCCAGATGCAAGCAGTAAACGCAGAAATCATTGCCATCGGAGACGAACTCCTCTATGGGCAAATCATGGATACCAATTCCCATTGGATCAGCCAGGAGTTGGATGCTGTGGGTGTACGGGTAGTACGGAAAACCACCGTTGGGGACAATCGGACGGATATTCTCACTGCCTTTGAAGAAGCTTCCAAGCGAGCGGACCTGATTCTCATTACAGGAGGCCTGGGCCCTACTCAAGATGACCTCACTAAGCCCTTACTTGCGGAATACTTTGGCTGTGAGATCGTCGAAGTCCCCGAAGCAGTAGCAGCTGTGTCCGCCTACTTCACGCGACGCGGTCGCGAGATGACACTATTGAATACCCTGCAAGGCCATCTTCCCACCTGCTGCACCTACGTTCCCAACGAGGTAGGTACCGCGCCCGGGATGTGGTTTGAACAGAAAGGATGCTATTGGATGTCCATGCCGGGTGTTCCTCACGAGATGAAAAAGTTGGTCAAAGACTTTGTGTTACCCAAGCTTTCCCAGGTGTTTGAGCTCCCGGTGATTTACCACAAGCTTATCAAAACCGCAGGCATTGGAGAATCTTGGTTGGCCGACCTGATCAAAGACTGGGAAAATGCACTTCCTTCACACATTCGATTGGCCTATTTGCCCTCCTTAGGACATGTCAAACTGCGCCTTACTGCATTTGGAACGAACAAAGAACAGCTTCAGCAGGAAGTTGCCGCGCAGATTCAAGTCCTTCTGCCACAGATCGAAAAGTATGTCTATGGCTACGATGAAGAAACCTTGGAAACAGCCCTCGGCAAACTTTTGAAGAACGCAGGGAAAACGATAGCTTTAGCTGAAAGTTGCTCGGGAGGATACGTCTCCCACCTGATCACCACAGTACCAGGCAGCTCTGCTTATTTCCAAGGGGCGGTAGTTCCCTACCACAATGCCTTCAAAGAACGTATCTTGGGAGTGAAGTCGGAGACCCTAAGCAGCCATGGCGCGGTGAGTGAAGCCACCGTGGCAGAGATGGCAGAAGGAGTGCGCCAATTGTTCAATGCTGACTACGGACTGGCCAGTAGCGGCATCGCAGGACCAGATGGAGGCACTGCAGATAAACCTGTTGGGACGGTCTGGATTGGCTGTGCAGGTCCTGAGGGAGTGGAGACAAGAAAGTTACAGTTGACCCAAGACCGAATGCTCAACATTCAATTGACTGGAGTAGCGGTATTGAATTTATTTAGAATCTGCTTTCTCCCAATGCACAAATAAAATTTTACAAGAAGGATTTGGGAAGCAGTTCAATAAAATTTAATTTTAAAACTTGAAAATAAACCCAATTAAATTACAAAGATCAACATGGCAAGTGTAGAAATGCTCATGCCCAAGATGGGCGAAAGTATCATTGAAGGCACCATCCTTACTTGGCTCAAGAAGGAAGGAGATTCCATTGAAGCAGATGAGTCTGTGTTGGAAGTAGCCACCGACAAGGTAGATACCGAGGTTCCTGCTACGCATGGGGGTATTTTGAAGAAGATTTTAGCCAAGGAGGGCGATGTAGTGGCGGTAGGAACTGCCATTGCAATCATCGAAATCAATGCAGAGGCATCCAACGATACTCCTGCAGCCCCTGCTACAGCCAAAGAAGTGCTAGTGCAAGCCGCACCCGCACTTACAGGAAGCTTAATCACAGCAGCTGAACCCGAAGCACCGAGCCATTCCGATGGGAGATTCTATTCTCCCCTCGTCAGGAGCATTGCTAAAGAAGAAGGGATTTCTGTGGACGAACTTTCGCGCATCCCAGGATCGGGTGCAGAAGGCCGCGTGACCAAACAAGACATGTTGGATTACCTTGCTGCTAGAAGCAATGGTCATTCCAAAAACACAGGAGTCACCAAAACTCCTCCGTCCATTTCCCAGCCCAAGGCACCTGCAAGCATTAGCGGTGGCGACGAACTCATCGAAATGGATCGCATGCGCAAAATGATTGCCAGCCGCATGGTGGAGTCCAAGCGCATTTCAGCTCACGTGACTTCCTTTGTGGAAGCAGACATGACCAATATTGTGCTTTGGAGAGAGCGGAATAAAGAGGCCTACAAGGCAAAGTACGGGGAAGGCATCACCTTTACCCCCTTCTTTATTGATGCCGTAGCCAAGGCCATTCGCGATTTTCCGATGATCAACATCTCCGTCGAGGGAGATCATATTTTAAAGAAAAAGGATATCAACATCGGCATGGCTGTTGCTTTGCCTTCGGGCAACTTGATTGTTCCCGTTATCAGAAATGCCGACCAACTCAACATTGTAGGGATTTCCAAAAAGGTAAACGATCTCGCCAACCGCGCCCGCATCAACAAGTTGACTGCTGACGATGTCACTGGAGGAACATATACTGTTTCCAATGTGGGGTCTTTTGGCAACATCATGGGTACTCCGATCATCGCACAGCCACAGGTGGCCATCTTGGCTATTGGGGCCATTGTCAAAAAACCAGCAGTGGTGGAAACGCCTACTGGAGATGTGATTGCGATCCGTCATAAAATGTTCCTCTCCCACACCTACGACCATCGGGTGGTAGATGGATCCTTGGGAGGCATGTTTGTCCGAAAAGTGGCCGATTACTTGGAGGAATTTGATTTGGAGACAGCCTTATAACAGCTGGTCCACTGCTAACAGTCCACGGTTGACAGCCGACTTTCTTGAACTTCAAGGCTTGTTTTTTATAACTAGAAACTGATTAATTCTACGAGCTATAAATGTAAAAATCCCCTAGGAAGCAATTCTACTTCCTAGGGGATTTTCGTTTATAATTACCTGCATTCAGACCTCCAACCAATGAAAATCCGGGTTGCGGTTCAATTAAATGGGCTGTCGACCGTGGACTGTGAACTGTTAGCGATTTCCTTGCGGCTGAAGCTTCAACTTCCGGTAATACTGCTCCAATTTGCTTGCCAGCACCGCCAAACGCAAGGGCTTGGTCAGGTAATCGTCCATTCCTACTTCCAGCGCTTTTTTCTGGTCATCCTCAAAGGCATTGGCAGAAAGCCCAATGATGATAAGCGATTGTTTAGTAGCTATTTTTCGAATCTCCTCTGTCGCCTCAAACCCATTCATTACTGGCATTTGCACATCCATAAACACCAAATCAAAATCCTGTTCACGGATTTTATCTACTGCTTCTTGCCCATTTTTGGCTACCTCAAAGGCAAAACCCAGCTGCTGAAACATAAGCCCCATCAATTGGAGATTGAGCTCATTATCCTCGGCAATCAAGATTCGAAGCGGGAAATCCTTGCCTAAGCCCTCTGTCAAGGTTTGTGGTGGTTCCTCTTTGACCACCAGGGTCAAGGCTTCCTGCTTGACCTTGACCAATACCGAAAACTGAAAAGTGGCACCTTGCCCTGGCTCGCTCTGTACTTCCAACTCCCCACCGAGTAATTCGATCATTTTTTTGGCAATAGCCAATCCAAGCCCCGTACCCTGGTAAGACCGCGTCGCCGAACTTTCCACTTGGAAAAATGGCTGCGTCAAGCGGAGTATATTTTCTTGGGTAATGCCAATGCCTGTGTCTTTGACGGTGTACTGGAGCATCAACAAATCATGACCCAAGAGTTCCTGGGTAAGGATCACCGTTACTTTCCCTCCTTCCGGGGTAAACTTGAGCGCATTGCCAATCAAGTTGAGTAGGATCTGGTTGATCTTATCCCGATCCGCTTCCACCACGAGTGGGGAACCGAGTTCCTCCTCGAGCAGGAGCGAAATTTCTTTCTTCTGCGCGATTGCACCCAGAATCTCCAATTGAGCCTTGACTTCTTCCACTGGCGAAAAGGCGCTGACACGGATATCCACCTTCCCAGCTTCGATCTTGGAGTAGTCCAAAATATCTCGAATGATGGTGAGTAGAGAACTTCCCGAATTCTTAACAATGTCCAGGTACTGAGTTTGGATTTGGTCCAATTCAGTGCTTTCCAAGAGATCAACCATGCCAAGGAGCCCATTGAGTGGGGTACGGATTTCGTGGGACATATTAGCCAGAAATTCCGACTTGGATTTATTCGCCTGCTCGGCAGCATGCATTGCGTCCAACAGGCCTTTTTCCCAGATTTTTTGACTGGTGATATCCTTCGAAATGGAGATCATTTGATTCTCATCCAAGGGGAAGAAGCGCATTTCGTAGTACATCTGCCTTTGGGAATTTGGCTCCGTCCAATTCACATTGACGGTTTGAATTTTTCCAGTTCGCCTGGCTTCTTGAAAGGCGGCTATGACCCCGGCAGCTTGCGCTTTAGGGACAAACTTCCCTAAATTCTTGCCCACTCTGGCTTGCGTGAGATCCAAGTAATTTCCGCGGGGCTGCACATGAAACTCGAGTACCTCACCCTGATTGTCGTAAATAAAAATTTCATCCGGTAGGTTATTGAGTAGCGCACGCACTTGGTCTTCACTTTGGATAATTTTCAACTTGGCCGCATGCTGCGCAGAAATATCGGTGCATATGCCCAAGCCACCGGCAAATC
>CANHCD010000032.1 GCA_947458795.1 Cyclobacteriaceae bacterium
CCCGCTGGAGACTGAACTAATCCTTCCCCCTTATTTTTGCAACCCGCCTATTCCTAGGCGGGTTTTTTGTTTCCTTAAAATTCAACAATCAATCCGATGGTAGGAAGGACGGTTCCGCCAGGATTCACGATGGATTTGAGTTGGTAGCGACTAGGGTCTGTCGAATTCACAGTCAGGTTGCCTTGCGCATCTCGGACTGGGACGATTTGTGGGGGCTGCTGTGCCTTGTAGTTGTAGGCATTTTGGATGTCAACATACCAGTTCAGGTTCCATCTGTCAAAGAAGTACTTTTTATCAAGGCGAATGTCTAGTTGATGAAAAGACTTCAGCCGGACACCATTGATTCGTGAAAAGTCGAGGATGGCAGCATTCCGTAGGTCCCAGTTGCTGCGAAGACTAGAGGCGTTAAGGTCAGCAGGAGTGTAGGGTGTTCCACCAAGGAAGCGCCATCTTCCACCCAGCTCCCAGTTTTTACCAAAGCGCTTGCCTGCCGTAAGGCTCACAATAAAACCATTGTCCCAGGAGGAAGGAATCATACCTTCCGAGTTGGGGTTGGTAAACTCGGAGCGCACCAAAGTTAGGGAAGCGATTCCATAAAAATTGTTGTACAGACGCTGCTGCGCCAAAAACTCCAGTCCATAGGCCCTGCCTGTGGAATTGGAGAGGACAGGCTCGTTGCCGATGGCGCCGAAGTCTGCTCCTAGGTTGGCCAGAGAAATCCCGTTCCGAATAGAAGTCGGGTAGTTGGTGTATCGCTTGTAAAATGCTTCTGCAGTAAACCGTCGTGCTTTTTCAGGAACTTGGTATTCGATTCCCCCGATCAGCTGCGCATTCCGGATAAAGCGGACATCACTGTCTTGATTCACAAAAGCACCCGCCGAATTTTGATAGCCGAGAATGGTGTATGCCGGGCGCTGGTAGTAGATGCCTGCATTGGCCGTAGCAAAAAGATTGGACTTGAGTTGGTAAGAAACAGACACCCGCGGACTCAGCTGGTTGAAAGGATTGGATGCCGTTTTGGCAAAATCGGATCCATCGACCCGAACCCCTCCACTAAGCAATAGCCGATCGCCAAGCCAATTCCGGGTTCCCGATACAAAAGCGCCATAGCTGCTGTAATTAGAGCTAGCCAAGATATCAATGGTACCTCCAGTCTGGGAGAGTGCGACGCGGTCAAAGTTGTCGATGAGGTAGCGAGAGTACTCCAGATTGACCCCGTACTTTAGGGAATATCCCTTTCCGAAAATGCTGTTTTCAGCGCGAAACTTATTTTCTGACTCTTGGGAGCGGTATCGGAAGAGCAGGTTTTTCTCGTCTCCTTCTTGATTCCCAGCATATTTATAGGATTCGTTGTTGAGCATGTTTCGGCTCAGCACAAAGGTCCAAAATCCGTTATCGCGAAAGCGTTTTAGCTTAGCCCCCGTGGTGTAATTCCATTGGGTTTGTACTGGCAATACATTGAGCAGGTAAAGGCGGTCATCTTTTTCTTCCTGAGTTTCTTCTTCTGGAACATCCTCGTTGAGCACAAATTGGTCGATGGCACCAATGCCAATAAACGTCAATTCAGTTTTATCATTGATTTTGGTAGTGGTTTTTACCTGGAAATCGTTGAAA
Source organism: Cyclobacteriaceae bacterium (assembly GCA_947458795.1). Lineage (GTDB taxonomy): Bacteria > Bacteroidota > Bacteroidia > Cytophagales > Cyclobacteriaceae > Algoriphagus. Next base: position 1,615 of record CANHCD010000032.1, read on the forward strand.
GTAGGTAGAAATGGGAGATTGAGTAAACGAAATAAGCCTTGCAAATAAGACCGTCTGGCCGATAGAATATAGGTTGTCTTAGGGGAAAGAGGGCCTTCGTTGGATAGGGTAAGTTCGGATGCACCTACTGTCAGCTGGGTAGCCATCCGATCTCTCCTTCCTTCCTTGAGTTGAAATTCGAAGAAGGAGCTTAGACCATTCATGCGATTGGCTGGGAACCCACCTGTGATGAGGTCCACATTTTTAATCAAGTTGACATTCAAGATCCCTGCAGGTCCTCCGGATGAGCCTTGGGTAGCAAAGTGGTTGATGACGGGTACTTCGATTTCATCTACAAAAAAGCGGTTTTCGTTGGGGGCACCGCCTCGGATCAAGATGTCGTTTCGGAAACTTGGCGTGCTCGCTACGCCGGGCAAGGATTGAATTACTCGGGAGATGTCTCGATTTCCACCTGGGTAGCGCTCGATTTCATTGGTGTTGAGCTTTCGTACGGATAGGGGCGTTTCTTCCGAACGGGTAAATTCACTGCTGACCACTACCTCGCTCAACTCGGAAGCATCTTCTGTTAAGCTAAAATCCAATTGAACCGGCTTAGCCAAGCTCACTTGTATTTCGTAGGCGGTCGAGGATTTATAGCCCACATAGCTGGCCCGTACATTGTATAATCCTGCAGGGATGTTGCTGATTTCGTAGTAGCCCTCCTCGTTGGTGATCGCACCGAGCTCCGTATTGAGCAGCAGGACATTGGCAAAAGGGACGGGTTGGTTGTTGATGGGATTCGTGATTTTTCCTCGAATTAGGCCTTGCCCCATACTGGCTAGGGAAAGGAGGAAAAAGAATCCTAAAAGACTGATTGATCGCATAATGAGGTGTGGGGTAGTACTTCTATTCAATGACTTGGTGACGGGGCAATCTTTAAGCCCCCTGATTTTCTTTTACTCTCCATAGACGCCACCAAGGCGTGCCGGGGGAGTCGTGGTGCTCAAAGTGGTATCCAAAAAAGTAACAGCTCAAAAATGCCCATAGATGGTTTTTGGGCTGTGAACTCGAATGGTGAGCGTTGGTCTGCTCGCCCATGTGAGGCAGGTAGGTGCCAAAGTAAAAGAGCTGCAGGGTAGAAAGCCCAGCGGGAACCATCCAAAAGAGGATCAAGTTTTCGGTGGGAAGGACTAGCTTGAGGAGGTTGAAAGTGACGGCCATCAGCAGAAACTGCCAGATGTTGAGGTACTGAAAAATAAAGCTGAGGTACCAGCGGAAGAACTTTCCCGAAGCATGGTAATCGGGGTCCTTATCCGTGGCCACGTAGCGATGGTGCTCGTGGTGCTTGGGAAAGAGTTTCCAGTAGAAGTTGTAGGAAAACAGGATCGCCGAGATCCATCCGGTCACATGGTTTGCTTTTTTATTGCTCGAAACAATCCCATGCATCGCATCGTGTGCGGTGATAAAGAGGCCAGTATACAGGTGAGTTTGTATGAGAATGGCGAGGTAGGTCAGTGGATTTTCCCAAGAAAACTCCCAGGTGAGCAAGAAAGCCAACGAAAGGCCCCAAGCGAGGATGATGCCCCAACCAATCAAAAGACCTTTTGGGTCTACGGCATGTACTGTGGTTTTAGCCTCCATGATGTGGAGATTAGAAGGTTAAAATACGCTCCCGAACCTGCTCCATTAACCACAATGGGGTGGAGGTTGCTCCGCAGATGCCAACACTGTTACCTGGAATAAACCAGTCTGACTCAATTTGGTCTGCGTTGGACACAAAATGGGTGTTAGGATTTTTTTCTTTACACACGTTGTAAAGCACCTTGCCATTGGAGGATTTGGTACCACTCACAAAAATGATTTGGTCAAATTTTTCCGCGAAAGAACGAAGCTCTTTGTCACGATTGGATACTTGTCTACAAATGGTATCGTTGGTATGAACCGTGATCCCGTTTTCACGAAGAATTTGATTGATCTCGTAAAATTTATCCGTGCTTTTGGTGGTCTGGCTATACAGCGTGATGTTCTTAGGAAGATTGGGGATATCCAATTCCGAAATGTCTTGAAATACCACAGCCTTGTTATTGGTTTGTCCCAAAAGGCCAATCACTTCCGCATGGCCATGCTTCCCATAAATGTAGATGTTGTCCTCCTTGTCAAAGGAGTTTTTGATCCGGTTCTGTAGCTTGAGTACTACCGGACAGCTTGCATCGATGAGGGTCAAGTTATTTTTAATCGACAGCTCGTAGGTAGAGGGAGGCTCACCATGAGCACGAATCAATACCTTTTCATCTTTTAGACCCTGCAAGTGCTCATGGTCAATGATTTTTAACCCTTTTCGGGTGAGGCGGTTGACTTCTTCGTCGTTGTGTACGATATCACCTAGGCAATAGAGATAGCCTTGCTCCTCGAGGATTTCTTCCGCCATTTCGATGGCGTAGACTACCCCAAAGCAAAAGCCCGAATGATCATCTATTTGAACCTGTAGGTGTTTCATGCTCATATTAACCGCGAAATGAGGAAATTGTTTGCCTATTTCTTAGGAACTCAAAGATGCTGATGTTCATCAAGAACAGGATCAAGGAGTAAATCAGGTCTTCGATGGGTACGGTCCAAATTCGAATGCCCAAATTTTCCGCATTGTTGTAGATCACGACCGGTTCCTCGGTAAGTCCTCCCGTAAGGATGCCGTTGCAAAGCATGAGGGGGATGAGGTGTACCAGGTAGGCAAAAATGAAGCGGCCTAGGTATTTATCTTTAAAGATTAAGTAGTGGACGATTAAGGTTAAGGCGCCTATAAAGAAGTTAACCGATGTATACCACTTGTCAAGGTGTAGCACAGCCAAGACCAGCAGTAATGGAGCGAGTACCCAGACGAAAGCCTTGGCAAAGGGGAGAAAATGATCTTTTGGAAAAAAGTAAATCAGTACTTCGTAGATGAATATGGAGGAAAAGGGCACAATTAAGAAAAATAGCCATTCTTCAATCGGAAGGTCCAAGTAGAAAAATCCCAATACATACCTGGGATTAAACTCCCAAACACCCAGGTTGGTAAACCATATATCCCAAACTATAAAGAAAGCGGCAGTCAGTACCAAGCCTGGGAAAAGGTATTTCCACTGGGAGGCATAGCGGATGCGGTGCTCAAAGGATTGGGCGAGGGGGTAGCTGATTGCAAAGAGGAGCACACCTAAATACAAATACTTTTCCATTAGGAGAGGCCAAGTTTGTTTTCTAGATAGCTACCAAAGAGTAGGCTCAACTTTTTAGCATTGGGGATGCGTACCCGTTGTTGTGTGATGGTCTCTGGCGGGAGCTTTTTGATTTTATCAAAAAGCTTTTGGTAGTAGAGGTAAGCGACCTTAACTCCAAGTTTGGCTCCAGCGGGAAGCCCAGCAATCCCAATTAAGGAGTCGTCGAAGTCTTTTTGGATATCCGCTTCGATAAGGGCTTTGACCGAGGTATTAAATTGATTGAAATCTACGCCTGGAAAATACACCCTTCCGCGCTCCTCGTAATCACTTTTAATGTCTCGAAGGAAGTTTACCTTCTGAAAAGCTGCTCCCAGTTTGCAGGCAGGTTCTCTTAGCCTTTGGTATTCCGCATCATCCCCTTCGCAAAATACCCTCAAGCACATCAATCCCACTACTTCTGCTGAGCCATAAATGTATTCGTGGTATTTGGAGTCGTTGTAGGTTTTGAAGTCCAAGTCCATTTCCATGGAGTGGAGGAACGCTTCAATGAGGTCTTTTTCGATCTGGTATTTGTTGACAATCAACTGGAAGGCATGCAAGACCGGATTGAGGGAGATTTTGGCATCTATGGCCTCGTAGGTGTCTTTTTTGAAGCGATCCAAAAGCGCCTGCTTGTCCTGATCATGAAAAGTGTCTACGATTTCATCTGCATACCGCACAAAGCCATAGATGGCATAGATGGGTAGATGGAGGCTTTTATCTAAGGTTTTTATTCCCAAGGTAAAGCTTGTGCTATAGCGCTCGGTGATGAGCTTGCTGCACTCCAAGGTGGTTTGATTATACAGAGAAATGGCGTCCATTACTGCAATATATCGTTTTGTTTACAAATTATTTTCTTTCATCACTTCTTTGGCCACCACCTGACCTGAAATAAGCGATGGAGGAACACCTGGTCCTGGGACGGTCAATTGACCTGTATAGTACAGGTTGCTTACTTTTTTGCTTTTGAGACTTGGCTTAAGGATAGCTGTTTGAAGTAGCGTATTGGCTAGGCCGTAAGCATTTCCTTTGAAGGCATGGTAATCCGCCTTGAAATCGTTGTGTGCATAGGATCGCTTGTAGACGATGTGGGAACGGATTTCCTGTCCTGTGATTTTTTCCAAGCGATCTAGAATCATGTGGAAGTATTTTTCGCGCATTTCTTCAGTATCCTCTAAGTCTGGAGCGAGTGGAATGAGCAAAAAAAGATTTTCCATTCCTTCAGGAGCGACGGTTGGGTCGGTTATGGAGGGGACGGAAGCATAGAAGAGCGGCTTTTCAGGCCATCTTGGATTGGTGTAGATCGCATCTGCATGCGGACCTAGTGGCTCGTCAAAGAATAAGTTGTGGTGCCGTAGATTTTTAAGTCGCTTGTTTACGCCTAGGTAAAAAAGCAAGCTGGAAGGAGCCATCACGCGCTTATTCCAATAGTCTTCGGTATAGTTGCTGTAGGCTGGATCGAGTAAGTGCTTGTCCACGTGGTGGTAGTCTGCTCCTGCCACAATGATGTCTGCTTGGATCCGCTCGCCTGAACGTAGCACTAGGCTTTGGGCTTTGCCATTGGCAACTTCAATTTTTTCTACTTCAGAATTGTACTTGAATTGCACTCCCTTTTCTTCTGCCAAGGAAACCATCCCTTTGATGATCTCGTGCATCCCTTTTTTAGGATACCAGGTACCTAGGGCAATGTCCGCATAATTCATCAAACTGTACAAGGCAGGAATATTGTTGGCTGTTTCGCCGAGGAAAAGCACGGGAAACTCCATGAGTCGCACGATCTTGTCGTGCCTAAAATAGCTGCGTACATGCTTAGACATGGACTGGAAGATATCCATCCGAATCATGTCTAGAAGTAGGCGTGGAGAGGTAAACTCAAAAAGCGAGCGACTAGGTCGGTGGACCAAGTCGTGAATGCCTACCTCGTATTTGTATTTGGCCTGAGCTAGAAACTTGTCCAAGTTGGCAGCTGCACCCGGCTCGATGCCTTCGAGCATTGCTTTAAACTCGTCTAAGTTGGCAGGAATATCCAAGACGTCCTGCTCCCCGTAGATGACTGCATAGGAAGGATCTAGGCGGATTAGGTCGTAGTAGTCGGACGGTTTTTTTCCGAAATTGGCAAAATAAGATTCAAAGACATCTGGCATCCAATACCAACTGGGACCCATATCAAAAACAAATCCCTGGTGCTCGAACTTTCTAGCTCTTCCACCAGGGGAATCATTTTTTTCTAAAAGGGTAACAGTGCAGTTGCCTTGGTCTGCCAGGTGAGTAGCTGCGGAGAGTCCGGCAAATCCGGATCCAATCACTACCACATGTTTTTTTGACATAGAATTAATTTTTGTGCTTGTAGACCATCAGGTCTTCTTTCAATAGCTTGCGGGCAATATGGATTCTATTTTTAACTGTTCCAATAGGAATCTGAAGCTTTTCCGCGATTTCGTGGTATTTAAACCCTCTGAAATGCATCAAAAATGGAGTACGGTACACCTCGTCCAACTTCTGGATGGCCTGCTGAATGTCATCCATCGTGAAATTGCCAAATACACCATTGTCAATTAAGGCATCACTCGAGTTGAGGTAATGAAGATTGTCCGTAGTGTCTACAAAAGTACCTCTTCTTACCATTCTTTGGTAATTGGTAATGAAGGTATTCTTCATGATTGTATATAACCAAGCTTTTAGGTTGGTGCCCTCTGTGAACTTGTCCTTGTTGGTGAACGCTTTGACCATGGTGTCCTGAAGCAAGTCATTGGCATCATCCACGTCACGAGTAAGCTTCATGGCGAAGGGCTTAAGTGAGCTAGAAAGCTTTTGAAGAGAGTAGCTAAATTCTAGAGTGGTCATGGGTATGGCGTTTTGTTTAATCAAATCTAGTAACGATTAAACAAAATCCAAACGTTTTGTGGAATTAAAATTAAAAAAGGTTAAACAGAAAAATCATACAAATAGCGATAAGACAAAAAAATGGCCTTATTGATGAAATAAGGCCATTTTACTAGAGATAAAATTGTTTAACACTTAAACAATTTTGTTTAACTATTTCTCCTGAAAAACTTGATCGACTTCCTCCAACAGATCTTTGATGTCTCGGATGTAACTCATTTGCTTCACATTTGCAGGGAAGCTGAGGTCTTGGCCTAGCACTTGGTAGCCCGTAACTAAGATTTGAGCATTGGTAAATCGGTCGGATAGCGCATTGATGTATTCTTGCACATATTCAGACGATGGAGAGGTAGTGATGACAGTCAATAGGTACTCGGGCTGGTGCAATTTATACACGGCGAGTAAGTCGTCATTAGGGGTACTTTGTCCCAAGTAGATGACTTTATGTCCTTTAGACTTAATCAAATAGCTTGCGAAAAGGATGGAGATTTCATGGAGTTCTCCTTCAGGCAAGAAGAGCAAAAACTTTTTGCCTCCCCGCTGTAGAACCTGTCCATCGATAGCCACAATTAATTTTTGTCGTACCAGATTGGAGATAAAATGCTCTTGTGCGGGATTGATCGCACCAGTTTGCCAAAGAATCCCAATTTTGGACATAAAGGGATAAATGACATTGAGCATCGTCTGCTCAAAACCGAGCTTTAGGATATTGGTACTTAATATTTTGTCAAAGCGCTCCTCATCCATTTCGATCATGCAGATCGTCAAGGCGTGGATCTGGTCGTCATGAGTTAAGGACCTTTCGGTGAGCTTCATGACTTCCTCACGCAACTCGTTAGCAGACATGGACGCGATCTTGCTGATTTTGACCCCATTGTCATTGAGCAAGGCCACGTTTAAAATCAACTTTAAGTCGTCATCGTCGTAAAAGCGGATATTAGTATCCGTGCGCTTGGGCTGCAGCAAGTTGTACCGCTGCTCCCATATCCGCAAGGTATGGGCTTTGATGCCTGACAATTGTTCGAGATCTTTTATTGAATACGTGCTCACTGCTCCTCCTTGTTAAAGTATTGTTTGGGGACTAAAAATAGACCAAAAGAAACTGCATCGTCCTTTTGGTTGGTTTTATGATGTGCCTGATGTGCTTTGTAGATCCCTTTCAATACAGGATGCTTGGGCTTGCCAAACCAGGTCAGTCTTCGGTGTACCAATACGTCGTGCAGTACAAAGTACAACGCGCCATAGAGGCTAATGCCTATTCCCATCCAAAAGCGGTAATCTAAAGTCTCTACACCGAGAAAGATTAAGATCACTGCAATGCTTCCGAATAAAAGGGAAAACAAGTCGTTCAGTTCAAAGAAAGACTTGGAATGTTGGTGGTGGGTCTTGTGAATCATCCACAAAGGACCATGCATCACATACTTATGGATAAACCATCCGGAAAATTCCATGGCAGCAAATCCTAGAGCGATATAGATGATAGACAACAACATTTAAACAGTAACTCTTAAGGGGGTGGATTTGTTATTTATTTTGTGTTTCCGCTAGTATACCCGTTGATAATTGTCAATAGCTGACTGCCTACGGATTAAAGTAGCTGTTCTTCATCCGCCCCGCATTAGTTGGTATTCGTGGAAGTAGGCTTACTGATTCATTTAATTATTCGGGGACAAAGAAAAAGATTTAAGACACGACTGTAAAATTCAACACCGTAAAAAATAGAATCCAAATAAGTAACAAAAAGGTAGCCAAGGGATTAAATTTTTCAAATTTGGCTTTTCTCCAGATGAGCTGAACCAGAAAGGACACTCCAAACCAACCTAGGTAGTTACTCAAAGGGATAATTTCCCACTTCCAGGCCCAAAAATTGAGCGATACTGCGACTGGTTCCAGGATATAATCCAAAGCGGTCATGGCCGTGGCGCCCAAAAAGGCCGCGTACCAATCGTTTGGAATCTTGTGAAAAACAGATCCAGTGAGGTAACTGAGCACAAACCAATTGACGCCGATCACTAAAGGAACTTCCCACAGCATCACACCAAGTGTAGGTCCATACACGTAGTCACCATACAAATAGCCCGTGTGGATCCCGATCAATTCGGACCCAAAACCAATCCAAAATGCTGCCGCTCCAAAAATGGGAAATGCATCGGTCCATCCTCGGTGGTAGACCAAAATAAGCCCCATCGTGGCCAACAAATGAAATGGAGTCAACTTCAAAAATAAGTCTCTGTACTCGGGCAGGCTGAGGCCAATTGCCCCGACCACATGCAATGCAACCAAAATGATTTTCCCAATCCACACGCGAGATTGCAGCGTTTTACCTTCATGGGAATCTAGTGTATGCATAGTTGAGGGACCTTGGGAGGTATTCTGTTTGGGATTTCTAACTTTGTTCCTTCGCAATTGTTCTCTACAAAAGTAAGCAAAACCCTTTTCTTGACTTATGATCCTTTACAATATTACCTTTAATCTCAGCCCATCCATCGAAGAGGACTTTATCTCCTGGATGAAAACTACCCATATCCCTGAGGTCTTGGCTACAGGAATTTTCCACCACCATGTTTTTTACCGATTGGTCCACCATTCCGAAGATGGCTCCCTCAATTATTGCATTCAATACTTTACGGAGTCGATGGAGCTCATGCTTCAATACGAACGAATCCATGCTCCAGCTTTGCGTGCCAAAACTCAGGAGCGGTATCAGGATCAAGCGATTGCTTTTCGTACCTTGTTGGAAACGATTTAAGACATGAACAAGTATATCAAACTCTTTGTCAGCCTGCTCCTTCCCCAAATCGCGGGAGGCTTAGGAGCATTTTTTACCCTGAGCTCCGTCCAAACTTGGTACCTGACCCTCAACAAACCTTCCTGGAATCCACCCAGCTGGCTTTTTGGTCCGGTATGGACAACCCTCTATGTCTTAATGGGGATTGCCTGTTTTCTAATTTGGAAAAGCAACCACCCCCTCAAAAAGCAAGCTCTAATCCTGTACTCTGTCCAGTTAATCCTCAACTTTCTCTGGTCACCCGCATTTTTTGGTGCGCAAAACCCGCTTCTCGGTCTCGTAGTAATTGTCCCGATGTGGCTTAGTATCCTCGCATGCATCTTGAAGTTTCGCCAAATCAATTCCTGGGCTGCCGCCTTGTTGATTCCCTACCTGCTTTGGGTCAGTTTTGCGACGGTATTGAACGCGACCATCTGGTACCTCAATCCATAAAAAAAGCCATTCAGCATTGCTGAATGGCTTTTTTGGTACTTTTTAGAAAACCGTATTTAGCGGACTCCCAAAGGAAATAAATGTTGAAGTCTAAGCAATGTGCTGTCGACTGTGGTCAGCCTGTAGACCGTGGTCTATCGACCGTCGACAAAATGACCTTGCCTGGAATTGGTTGTCACTAATTTGTCAAGGGTCAAGTTAAAATTAGTGTTTTGTTTGTAATTCTTTCCCTTGGTTGATCAGGTATTCTTGGTTTTAATTTGAGCGTGTATTCCACCGTACTTCTATCTTTTTTTAGAAGGTTTCTGAACCGTACTGGTGAGATATTCCCCAGTGCCTGTTTTCGTCTTCGTGTATTGTGATCATACACTGCTTTGTCCTGGGACTCCTTCAATTCCTTAAGCGATTTAGGCTTCCAGGAATTCAAATAGCCATTATTTATTAAGTCGTTTGTCTTTTCAGCGTACGGATTTTCGTAGGAGTACATACACATACTTTGGCTGATTTTGTTTCTTCGACATACCGCCTTATAACTCTCACTTTCATATTGTTTCCCTCCATCGCTGTGATGGATCAGTCCTTTTAAGCTTTTAGACTGCTTGGCCTTGTAAATGGCTTGCTCAAGTACCTGTACGTAATTTTCAGCTACATTGGAATCATAGGCCCCATAACCAACAATTTCCTGACTGTACACATCAGTAATATAGATGGTATAAAGCTTGGTTTCCCCGTAGAGATAGTGAGCCATATCAGCTTGCCAGACCTGATTTACCTTCTGCTACTCCTTTACCGCCGTAGTCACTTTAGGCACTTCCTTCGTCCATTGACTTGGATCTAGTTTGCGAGGGGTAGGAAGCAACTCATCCAAGGTGTTGCCGTCGTAGACCCTTCCATCTTTTACCACGTGGGTGATGGTGTTGGTATTCCGGATATTCTCCAATGGATTTTTATCTAGGATGACCAAGTCAGCCAATTTTCCTACTTCAATACTTCCCAGTTCCTTATCCAAACCAAGCGATTCTGCACCCAAGATGGTTGCAACCTTCAAGGCATCTAAGTTCTTCATATCTCCACTTGCGATGGACCAAAGCTCCCAGTGGTAGCCCAATCCTTGCAGCTGTCCATGGGAACCAACCCCAGCTAGACCGCCTTGCTTGACGATTGAATTGACACCTTGTGCATGCTTTTGGAAGACGTGGTCTTCTGGTGCAAACCATCCTCCAAGTCCACCCACTCGTCTCCTTGCTTTCTCATTCAGCTCGTTGTAGGGCGTAAATCTGTTGAGCTTCGCGTCATGAAGTGGACTTTCGGTAGTGTAGTAGAAGTTTTCTGCCCAAGGGCCACCATAGGCTACCAACAAGGTAGGGGTGTAGGCCATCTTGCTTTTTGCGATCGTTTGCGTCACGTCGCTGTACAATGGAAACACTGGAATAGAGTGCTCATGACCTGGGTAGCCATCAAATAGCTGAGTCATGTTGAGCTTGTAGTCCAAGCCGCCCTCGGTGGTTGGCATCAGCTGCTGCTCTTTTGCAGCCATGATCACCCACTGTCGGTGCTGTCTATTTCCTACCAAGTACATTTTGATGTACTGCGTATTGTAGTACTTGCTGTATTGCTTGAGCACAGATTTAGTTTGCTCCAAAGACTTCAAGTTGTACATCCA
>CANHCD010000033.1 GCA_947458795.1 Cyclobacteriaceae bacterium
ACCACCTCCTCGGGCAAGGCGCCTAGGATTTGAGCCAAAATGGGTTTTGATTTCTTTCTTACGGAATACCAAGGATCTTCCCCATGGAAATACCCGTCCACCCCCATATTTGCCCAAGCGGCCATCTCCTTTTCCAAGTAGGCTGCTGCGGTTTTTGGCTGTAGACCTAGCGAATTACCACAAAAGTAGAGGGCGTCTTTTCCTTCGATCTTTGGGAAGTGAAAGCGGGACCGAAAATGGGCTAAGGTGTCCATTGCATCCAGTTCTTTAGCAAAAGATTCGTTGTATTGGTAGTTGAGGAAAGGGGTCATTGTGGGGGGTATTGGGTGTCTATTCTTAAAATCAAAGCTACAGTACTTTTGTTTGAGTCACCTGAATGTAACTTGTCTCAGGTACAAACTGAATCAGTTTTTTAGAGCCATCCAGTGGCTCATTTATTTTCGAAATATACCTACAAAACTGGTTCAAAGTCTTAGTTGGGCTCCCTCGCTGTCCTTTTTTTGGCTTAATTTGCAGCAAGACCCCATCGACTATGCACTTTCCCGTCGCGGACCTTCATTGTGATTTACTTTCCTTTATGGCCAAGGTTCCAAAGGCAGATCCCTTTGATCCGGATCAAATTGCTTGTGCTTTTCCTTGGCTAAAGGCCGGCGGGGTACGGGCCCAAGTACTTGCGATCTATACGGATGTGCATCCCGAAAGTATGGAGCTGGCAAGTCGGCAGGCAGACCTTTTTGTAAAGCTTCTTGAAGACCATCCCGAGACGGTTTGCCGCTGGGATGCGGCCTTTCATCAGAAGTTGGAGGCTACCGAGCAACTGGGAATCATTGCTTCCATTGAAAATTCCGCCGGGATTGGTACCCCAACGGCTACTTGGTCTGAAATCTATACCCAGTTTGATGCTATTTTGGAAAAGGTGGGAAAGCTCGCCTACATCAGCCTCACGCACCATACCGAAAATCGTTTTGGAGGGGGCAACTATACGGAAGGAATTGGTTTAAAAGAGGATGGAAAGAGGCTGCTCGACTACCTAGCGGGCAAGCGAATTCCAGTAGATCTTTCCCACACCTCAGACTTGTTGGCGGAGGGGATTTTACAGCACATCGACCGGCATCATTTGCCCATTCCCATTCTGGCTAGCCACTCCAATTTTCGGAGGATTTGGGACCATAAGCGAAATTTGACAGACGAATTTGCCCAAGAGATCATTCATCGAGGAGGGATCATTGGGGTCAATTTTCTTCGTGCCTTTTTGGATAGTGAGCAGCCAGAAAGACTATTTGAACACATCATCTATGGCTCCAAACTCAATGAAGAGGCCATCGCCTTCGGGGCAGACTTTTTTTACACCCAAGATTTCCCAGACCCAAGCCGTCACCCGATTTATTTTCCCTTGGCGGAAAATGCAAGCAAATACCCCAGCATCCTAGCTCACCTGAGTAAGGAGCTGTCGGAAGGGCAGCTTCGGAAATTGGCCTATGAAAATGTGTTTCGCTTTTACCAAAATCTCTGGAGCTGATGTCTAGCCACCACTTTGTCAAGGAACAGCAGGAGCCTGCCGTATTTATCTTGGAGGTAGAGGGAATCTCCTTTGAAACGGTTGCCCCACTCCTCGAATGGTCCCCAACCCTCCTGGTCGCTCAAGAAGCGGTGGAGGTAGTACTCAGTTGGGGGATAAAAATCGATGTGGTTTTGGGCACTTTAGAATTCCAAAATGAAAATATGCACTTACTTGAAGAGCAGTATCCCCTTCGATTTTTGACAGTTTCGTCCTTAACTACATTGGAGGAAGGCATCCATTATCTTTTGGCTTCCCAGCACAAAGGAGTGCATTTGGTGGGTTTTGATCACCAAAAGCACCAGGAATTGGAAGAAAAGATTCATCACCTAGATCTTACCTTGTTGGATGGGGATTGGAAATACTACCCGGTGAAAGGAGGGAAGTTTTCCAAGTGGTTTGCTGCTGCTGAAATCCGCCTTTTGGCTTCCGAAAATCAGCCGATGGAAGTGTCCAATGCCGAAGGATCCTTGCTTTTTCCCGTTTGCTACTTGACTCAATTGGAGATCCCTGAAGGCATTTCTACCTTTTCCAGTTCGGGTATTTTTTGGATCGGAGAGCGGGTACGGGTTTAGACTTTTCTTTTAGCCATTTTAGAAAAAAACCACACACAATAGTTTTATTTAGTACCCATACCTCAAGTTTGAAGTCAACCTTTAGGCCCTTCCTTTTTTTCTATGTGCCTCCTAGGCGGTTCAATTTTTAAGGAGTTGAACTACTAAATTCTTGGTTGCTGCTTATGAAGTATTTTGCTCTAAATTCCAGTGACAGGTTATTGTGCTAGTATGAAATACCAAATCGAAGCCAATGCCGAACGCCGAATACCAAGTGTTGAATGTCGAAGTAATCGAAAGCCCGATCTATACTCAATTCTGGATCTTGCATTTCATCCAATCGTTCTGCTGCTACCTGTGCAAGCCATAGTTTAAAAGGCTCAGCTTTGGGAGATGGAATGGATTGGATTAAACGAAAAAGCTGTTCGGTGTTTGCAACATCTGTATTGTAGAACTTTCCATCTGCTGATTGCATTTTCAGTTGTCCGATTTTTTCGGACAACTCACTTCCTTCTTTCTTTAGTTTGGTTTTTAGGTCGCTCCAATACTTTCTTGGTCGATCTGTTTCGGTAAGTATTTCTATTACATCCACAATAGAGATATACCATTTCTCTTGTTCGGCATCCCAAATGCTGCGCACTTCCTTTTCTTCAAACAGTTTGATGGCAGTCTCTTTGGTCATGGTCTACTCGAGTTTACACTAATTTCCTACCACAAGAAATAATCCTGCAGCCAAAAGCGCACCTAGGATAGGGCCTACTACAGGAACCCATGCATAGCCCCAATCCGAATCTCCCTTGCCTGTGATGGGCAAGAGTTGATGCATGATTCTAGGGCCAAGGTCACGGGCAGGATTGATGGCGTAGCCGGTGGTGCCTCCTAAGGCCAAGCCGATGCCCCAAACCAATAAGGTAACCGGAAGCGCACCGATGGAACCTAATCCAACTGGGGTTTTGGGGTCTCCTTCAAGTTCAGCTCCCGCGATGTACAGAATAACAAAGACCAGTACAAAAGTGCCGAGCGCTTCAGAGAGTACACTGGTTGAGAAATTCCGTACCGTTGGGTCTGTACAAAAGACGCCTCTTTTCAATCCAGGATCATCCGTCATGTCAAAATGGTGTCTGTACATCGCCCAGGCCAATCCCGAACCGAGCATCGCCCCGCCAAATTGTGCTAAAATGTACCCTGGAGCCAATGCCCAGTCAAATTTGCCCACAGCAGCCAATCCAATCGTCACTGCAGGGTTAAGATGCGCTCCGCTGGAAGGCCCAGCGATGACTACTCCACAAAACACGGCAAATGCCCATGCCGTGGTGATGGCGATGAGTCCGCCCCCATTTCCTTTGGTGCCGGGCAAGATCACATTGGCAACTACGCCTGTTCCTAAAAGAAGCACTACTGCGGTGCCGATAAATTCTGCTACTAGTGGATTCATTCTTCCCAGTTTTTAGTTCGTTCAACTGCTTTATGCCAAAAATGTACTAATTTTTCTCGTTTGCTGTCCTCCATCGCTGGAGAAAAGGTCTTGTCTGGCTGCCATAATTTTTGGAGTTCTTCCTGATTTTTCCAGAAGCCTACTGCCAAGCCAGCCAAAAATGCGGCGCCCAGTGCCGTGGTCTCAATAATCATGGGACGCTTGATTTCACAATTCAACAGGTCACTTTGAAACTGCATCAGAAAGTTATTGGCGGTGGCCCCACCATCTACGCGGAGCTCTTGCGTGGGCTTGCCCGAGTCCTTTTCCATGGCCTTCAGCACATCAAAGACCTGGTAAGCGACGGCCTCCAGGGCGGCTCGGGTGAAATGTGCCGTGGTCGTGCCTCGGGTAATTCCAAAATAGGCTCCTCGGGCCAGCTGATCCCAGTGCGGTGCACCCAATCCAGCAAGCGCAGGAACGAAATAAACTCCATCGTTACCAGAGACGCTGGTGGCCAGCTTTTCGGTTTCCTTGGCATCGGCAAACAACTTCAACCCATCTCGAAGCCATTGGATGGCTGCTCCTCCGATAAATACCGACCCTTCTAGGGCGTAGTTGATTTCATTCCCAATCTTCCAAGCCACTGTAGTAAGGAGCTGATTTTGGGAGCGAACAGCTACTTTTCCAGTATTCATCACCAGAAAGCAACCGGTTCCATAGGTAGTTTTGGCCATGCCCGGCTGGGTACAAAGCTGCCCAAAAAGTGCTGCCTGCTGATCACCGGCCACGCCGGCAATTGGGATTTTGGTGTTGAGCACATCTCCTGCCGTCTCGGTGAATACCTCACTACAGCTTTTTACCTCTGGGAGCATTGAAGCAGGAATGTTGAACAAGGCCAGCAGCTCCTGATCCCATTGTTGGGTATGAATATTGAAAATCAGCGTGCGGCTTGCATTGGTGATGTCGGTAAGGTGGCTTTTTCCAGCGGTCAACTTCCAGATCAGCCAGCTGTCAACCGTTCCAAAAGCCAATTCTCCCGCTTCTGCGCGCTGCTGAGCACCTTCGACATGATCGAGAATCCATCGGATTTTGGTGGCAGAAAAATAGGCGTCGATGACTAAGCCTGTTTTTTCAGCGATTTTGTTGGTCACCCCTTTTTCTTTGAGCGCATCACAATAGGCTGCAGTGCGGCGGTCCTGCCAGACAATCGCATTGTAGAGGGCCTTGCCCGTCTTCCGGTCCCACACAATGGTGGTCTCTCGCTGATTGGTGATGCCGATGGCAGCTATCTGGTCTGGACGAATCGATTTTTGGAGTAGGGTCTCTACCAGTACGGTGGACTGGCTGGACCAGATTTCTTCTGGATCATGTTCCACCCAGCCCTGCTGGGGGAAAAATTGAGTAAATTCCTTTTGAGCGAGGGAAACAATTTCTCCTTTTTGATTGAAAATCAAGGCTCGGGAACTGGTAGTGCCTTGGTCTAAGGCTAAAATATAGGGTTTGTCAACAGGCATTTTGGGCGATTGGGTTGGTAATGTTGGTTTGAATTTAGTGTTTCGAAATCAAATACTTTGCAGCGATCTTTCTAAAATTAAGTAATTCAGTGGTAATCCAGTCCTCCTCCTTGTGGAGTACCCCAGCCATGGTTCGGGCCACAGTTTCTGCAGAGGCCAACGCGGCTTCTGGGTCCAGGATGAGCATTCGGATTCTCCGAGAAAGTACATCTTCTACCGTGAGGGCCATTTCCTGCTCGCAGGCCCAGACCACCTCGGCTAGAATATTCGGGAACTGGGGATGGATGCGTTCCTGCCAATTGGAATTTTGGTTCGCCAGGGCTTTGATTTTTTCGGCATCCGAACCATATATACCCCAGTGTCCGGCAGGAAGGGTTGCTGTCCAGCCGTGAATTTTCTGGGTAGAGGTCTTGCTTTTTGGGAGGACTTGGCCAGTGATACGGGTAAAATAAGCAACCGTATCTTCTCCCATTTTTCGGAAGGTGGTCCACTTCCCTCCAATTAGTGATACTAGTCCACTCGGAGAGACAATGACTTTATGAGATCGGGAGATTTCCTTGGTTTTTGTACTTCCTTCCTCTGGTCTAGCAAGTGGACGAAGGCCAGCAAAAACTGCTTGTACATCCGTTCGTGTAGGCTTTCTAGTCAAATAGGTCCCTGCTGTTTCCAACACAAAGTCAATTTCCTGCTGTAGAGCTTCTGGCTCTAGCTTGGGCTTCTCTCGAATGGTATCTGTAGTGCCAAGCAAGAGTTTATTGTGCCAAGGGACTCCAAAAAGCACGCGCCCATCCTTGGTTTTGGGGATCATCAGCGCATCTGTTCCTCCCAAGAATTCCAGGTCCAGGATCAGGTGGATTCCTTGACTGGGTTGGATCGTCTTGGAGGCACTTGGGTTGTCGAGTTGCAGGATTTTATCCGCAAAGACGCCCGTGGCATTGACAATCATTTTAGCTTGGATTTGAAGGTTTTCCTTTTGATTTATGTCCTGAACTTTCAGTCCAATGAGTTTGCCAGTAGGGTCTTTGCTGAGTCCAGTGACTTTGGCGTAGTTGAGTAGGCAAGCCCCGAGTTCCTCGGCTGTTTGTGCAAGGTGGATGGCAAGTCTAGCATCGTCAAACTGTCCGTCGTAGTAGCAAACTGCTCCTTGGAGCCTGTCGGTTTGAAGATGGGGGAGGCGTAAAAGGGTTTCTTCCTTGGAGATAAATTTGGAGGGGCCGAGGTTGAGGCTGCCGGCCATCCAGTCGTAGAGTTTCAGCCCGATGCTGTATTGAATTCTGTCCCACCAGGAATAAATAGGAATGAGGAAGGACTGTTTGTGGGTCAGGTGTGGGGCGTTTTTAAGCAAGAGCCCACGCTCTTTAAGTGCTTCAAACACTAGGGAGAGTTGTCCCTGTGCCAAGTAGCGCACCCCGCCATGAATCAATTTGGTGCTTCTGCTGGAAGTGCCTTTTGCAAAGTCGGCCTTTTCAAAAAGTGCAACAGATAGGCCTCTTGAGACTGCATCCAAGGCCACACCCAAGCCCGAGGCTCCACCTCCGATGACGGCGATGTCCCAGATTTTGGTTTTGTCTTGCAGCTGCTGCAGGTTTTTTTCTCGATTCATGCGTTTGACCCCTACACGAAATGTACTCAGGAAAGGGGACAAAAAGAAGGGGAAGGAAAGCGCCTAAAAAAAACAGCAAGGCAAAAGCCTTGCTGGTGTCTTAAGAACTACCGTAAAAATGGCGTGGCTTAAAAATCCTTGTAGGTTTTCCGCACCACTTTAGCCCCATTTTTTTCTAAGGTCACGATATAGATAAAGTCGTAATCCAGGTCGGTCAAGTCTGCAAATTTCTCACCTTCACTTACAAAAGCATTGGCCAGCTGGCTGACCGTATTGCTATGGCCCACAACTAGGATATTGCCTTCGCTGCTTCGAAGGTCGCTCACAAAAGCCTCTTGATTTTTGGGGTCATAATATTCCACTACCAGTCCTGCAGCTGCAGCAGTAGGTTGAGCGGTATTTCTAGTTCGTGTGTAATTAGTAGACAAGACCCGTTTGATCCCTTCTTTCTCTAGAATCTGAGCAAGTTTTTTAGCACGCACTTCGCCAACATAGGCGAGTTCCGGGTCCTGACCTTCGAGTTGCTTTTCGGCATGGCGTACGATGTAGATGGTCTTGGGAGAGTTCTGGGCAGTACATGCTCCAAGAATTAGCAGAGAACTGAGTAGAAAAATGAAGTTTTTCATAGTGGTTGTAATTAGGTAGAAACACAGTCGAAATACAGTTGAAATGCGATAGAAATAGCCTGAGCAAGCTCAGTGAAATAGTGTTCAATTCGTATATCTACTCTATTTCACGTAGCCCGCGGCGGGCAGGCGCAGCGGAGTTTATTTCCACTGCATTTCCCTTGATTATTTCACGAAGCGCAGCGGAGTCTATTTCTACTGTATTTCAATGGTATTTCCCTTTCCTATCCCGAAAACGTATTATCCAAATGCTGATCCTTGGCTTTTACTTGTTCGAGTTCGAGGAACTGCTCCCAGAATTCAGTTTCAGGGAGGGCAGCACGAAGAAAGAGTTTTTCTTTTTTAATAGGATGTTCAAAGACCAAGTGGAAGGCATGCAGGTTGATGCTTGCATCAGGGTTGGGTTTGGCAAAACCATACTTCAAATCCCCACGAATAGGGCAACCCATAGACGCCAGTTGTACGCGAATTTGGTGGGGTCTGCCAGAGATGGGGCGAACTTCCAACAAGTAGTGGTCATTCATATGGCCCAGTACTTTGTAGTTGAGCTCTGCTTTTTGGGAGCCTTCTACTTCTTGGTCATGTGCGGTAACAAAATTTTTAACTTCGTCTTTCGTGAGCCAATGGGTCAATTTACCCATTTCCTCTTTGGGTCTTCGTTTGACTAAGGCCCAGTAAACTTTGTGAATGTCTCGCTTGCGAAAGAGTTCCATCATTCGCTCCAGTCCTTTTGAGGTTCGAGCAAAGGCAACCAACCCACTCACTGGTCGATCCAGTCGGTGGATGGGATGTAAGAAAACAGCTCCAGGCTTTTCGTATTTTTTTGCGATATACTCTCTGCAATAATCCGTCAGAGTTTTGTCTTTTGTTTTGTCACCTTGGACTAGGATTCCTGCCGCCTTATTGACCACAAGGAGGTGATTGTCTTCGTAGACTACGCTAAACGCTTTAGTTTTCATGACACAAAGGTAGTCTTAATTTTTTTGATGCCTAGAAGCGGAGGGGCTTGGATCTCCGATTTAGGACTGCAGCAATTTTTTGATCTCGTAATCTTGGAGGTGGGCATTGAGCCATCCTGCCTCCAGAAGTGCATCATACTTTTTGTAAAAGTTGATTGCAGGAGCATTCCAATCCAGTACTTGCCACATCATTCCACTGCAGCTTTCTTCGAGGCATTTGGCCATCACCCGATCAAAAAGGAGTTTGCCTGCCCCATTTCCTCTTTCAGATTCTGTAACCACGATATCTTCGAGGTACAATCTTTTTCCTTTCCAGGTGGAGTAGCGGTAGTAATAGACGGCGATCCCAATGATTTCTTGGCTGCTGTCTTTCACGCAAACATAGAATCCATAGACCGGCTGCGGGCCAAACCCTTCCTTTTCCATTCGTTCCAGCGTGTTGGTCACTTGCTCCGGTGCTTTTTCATACAGTGCAAGCTCTTGAATAAGTTCCAGCACGCGGGGGAGGTCTGATTTCTGTCCTTCTCGTAGGGAATACATGTGTTTTTAAGGTTGGAGAGTTGATTATTTGCTAACTATGCCCCTAATTTATATAAAATCAGATACGAAGATGTTTTTAGCCATTGATGCGGGCAATTCCAACGTAGTTTTTGCACTCTATGATTCCAAGGGTGGAAAGTGGACGAATCAGTTTCGACTGGAAACAAAAGCGCCTCAATTGATTTCTCAGCTGAGCAAGAAAGTGCCGCTGTATTTTTTGGAGCACGGGATCTCCGTAGCGCAAATTGAAAAAATCGGGTTTAGCTCAGTAGTTCCAGAGATCAACGACATCATCGAACAGTTTTGTATGCAGTTTTTTGGCAAGCGGCCTTACCAAATTCAGGCAACTAGCTACCCCAAATTACCAGTTCGAACCCTCCGACCGAATGAAATCGGGACAGACTTGATGTGCAATGTGATGGCGGCATACACCCGGGTTGCAGGTCCTGCGATAGTCGTTGATTTTGGTACGGCCCTTACCTTCACGACTATAGATCAAGCAGGGGAAGTGCTGGGAGTTAGCATTGTTCCTGGACTTCAAACAGCCATCAAGTCACTTTTTATGAATACAGCGAAGTTGCCCGAGGTAGAACTGAAGTTGCCCGACTCCGTCCTTGGAAAAAACACAATCCATGCCATTCAGTCGGGGGTGCTGCATGGGTATACCGGGTTGATCAAAGGAATGTTGGAAGCGATTCAGTTGGAAACAGGACTTAAATTCACCGTTATCGCCACGGGAGGGCTGTCTTCCATTCTTACCAATTTGGATGGGGTATTTGACGCGGTCGACCGCAACCTGACCTTGGATGGGTTGCGCTTGATTACCGAGGCCAATTCTTGAGTTAGCGGTTCACTTCAAAGCTCACATCCCAGGCGTCTATCACCTTTATTTTTTCCTTAAATTCGGGATGCAGGGGATTGATTAGGAGGTTGTGTTCCTGGGAAAAGTTAGCCAAAGGAATGCGGCAGGAAGGAATTTTTAAATAGGGTGAAAGTTCCCGTTTCGCCCAGATGGAGCCCAATTCTTGAGTTGTTCTGGGATAGGGGCGATTTTTCCAACTTATGGGAAGGTCATCCACTTCCAACTCGGGGATGGGTCCTAGCACTTCTAGACTAACCAATTTCCACGAACTTTCGGTGACGATGGGACCTTTGATGGATAGTAGCTCCAAAAAATTCAAGGCACTCACTGAGCTGGCATAGATTACTGGTGTACCGTTGACATTCCAACGACCAGGACCCATTCCGAAGCCGAGCGGGTCTCGGCCTGGAAGATTTTCAATCAATCGGAAATAGCGCATCAGCTCACGTTACCCCAAGAAAGAGACTCGAGTACTTGATCCACTTGGACAATTTGGTAGGGATTTTTGAATAGGTCTATCGGCTTTTGCTGGCCAAGCGCTTCATTGGGGAGCTGTAGCCAAGCTGACATCTTCTCCTCCGAACCAAAGATCCGGATGCCTTTGGCTAGGATCAGGTCGATTTCCAAAAGGCTTTTGGAAATCCCTTTGCTGAGCTTTCGGTCTTCCTTTTTCCAGCGGAATAGCGTACTGGGATCTACCTCGAGAAGCTCAGCGATCTCTTGGGAATTAAAATCCAAGTAGTCAAAAATCAGGCTAGTCTCGTGAAAATCTAATGTAGCCTCTCCGTACTTGGCTTGGCTTTCGGCCACTATCGCAGGGGCATGACTGAAAAAATGGTACTCCTTGGGAGG
The DNA here is from genome assembly GCA_947458795.1 of Cyclobacteriaceae bacterium. Classification (GTDB taxonomy): domain Bacteria; phylum Bacteroidota; class Bacteroidia; order Cytophagales; family Cyclobacteriaceae; genus Algoriphagus. The sequence continues at coordinate 10,486 of CANHCD010000033.1, forward strand.
AATCTCAATTGATTCAGTTCGTTGTTCATTCCATCGAATTCTCCAGACAGCCGCCATGTTTCCGTTTAATTTTCAGGAAGTTACGCCTAAATCTCTTATTTGCAATAGTCAATACTCCTTTTTGCAATTTTTATTTCTTCAAAATGTCCTGAATAATAGCTTCCGCATGGGAGATGCTATTTTCTATAAAAAACTCTCGGGTATTGAGTCCTCCACAAACTACTCCTGCAAGGTAAACTCCCGGGACATTGGACTCCTGGTTGGTCTGATCATAGCAGGGCTGTCGCTTTTCGTCCAGGCTGAGTTGGACACCGAGCTGGTCCAAGAGGCCAAAGTTGGGTTTGTATCCGGTCAAGGCAAGTACCCAATCGTTAGGCAAGCGAATTTCTCCTTCTGAGGTCGATAGACGAACCTCAGTGGGAAGGATTTCAACAACTTTTGAGTTCTTGATCGCATGGATGGAGCCTTCCTTGATTCGGTTTACAATGTCCGGGCGTACCCAGTATTTGACATTAGCATCTACCTCTTCCCCGAGTAGAGCCATGCTCACTTGGGCACCTTTGCGCCAGCATTCCAAGGCTGCATCTACCGCAGAGTTGGCTCCGCCCACGACCAATACTTTTTGACCAATAAATGGCCAGGGCTCCTTGTAATAGTGTAGCACCTTGGGCAGTTCCTCGCCCGGTACCTCCATCAGGTTGGGCAGGTCATAAAAGCCAGTTGCCAAAACAATTTTTCGACTCAAATAAGATCCTTTAGAGGTTTGAACGGAAAAAAGAGCCCCCTCTTTTTGAAGGGTGTTGACGCTTTCGTACAGGTTTACGTTTAGTTGAAAAAGTTGGTAAACCCTTCGGTAATAGTCCAAAGCCTCAGTTCGAGTAGGTTTGACTCCAACAGACATGAAGGGAATGCCTGCAAGTTCCAATCGCTCCGCCGTGGAAAAAAAGGTCATGTTGACCGGATAGTTGTAGATCGAATTGCAGAGGGCGCCTTTTTCTAGAATCAGGTAGTTCAAACCCGCCTTTTTGGCTTCAATTCCACAGGCAAGACCGATAGGGCCCGCGCCAAGAATTAAGAGGTCGTAGGGAGAAATAGAGATCGTCTGCTGCATGGGGGTTTGGTTGAAGTCCTGTTCAAATTTACACCAAAAGTCTTCGGAAAGGTTCCTGATTTTGGTAAAGCTACAAAATTTGAACGCTCGGTATTTTTGAGTTTATTTAGGTACGTATTTGCTTTACTCAATTCCCATGAACCCAACCCTGATTGTACTTACTGGCGCTGCAAGTGGCATCGGCAACCAACTTTTAGCCACTTTTTCGGCCCGTCAAGTCCCGATGATTTTAGTGGATTTGGATGCGGGGAAACTCGAAAATCTAGCCCAAGGCAGCAAATCTATCGACTGGGTAGATGGGGATGTGGCCCAGGAATCCACCTGGTTGCGTGTGCTAGATGCAGCTAAGAAAATGGGGCTATCGATATCCCATTTGATCAATTGTGCGGGGGTAATCCGCCCCGGCTTTTTGGAAGGATATGGGTTGGCGGACATTGACTACCACCTCAACTGCAATGCAAAGGGAACTATTTTGGGGACTACCCTCATCGGTAGAGCGATGAAAAATCAGGGTTTTGGACATATTTTGAACATTTCCTCCTTGGCAGGATTGGCGCCCGTGTCGGGCTTGAGTTTGTATGCAGCCTCCAAATTTGCCGTGCGGGGATTTTCCTTGTCTGTGGCAGCGGAACTCAAAAAGTATGGAGTCTGGGTCAGCGTCATTTGTCCCGATTTGGTGAATACGCCTATGCTGGACTTGCAGTTGGACTATCCCGAAGAGGCCAAACTCACCTTCAGTGGTCCCAAGCAGGTGCTGGAGGCGGAAGAGGTAGTGCGGGTCATCCTGGGAGTGATGGAACGCCCGCGTGTGCTCGTTTGTATCCCGGAATCCAGAGGGCTGCTGGCCAAGATCGCCGGAACCTGGCCTTGGATTGGGGAATTGTTTCGAAAATACTTGGAGAAAAAGGGAGAAAAAGCGATCCGAAGCAGGTTTAAAGTAGGTTCCTAATCGAAATCAATTTTA
>CANHCD010000034.1 GCA_947458795.1 Cyclobacteriaceae bacterium
ATTTTCGGAGCGGAAATTGAATCCATGCGCGAAGCTGCTGCCATCGCAGAAGCTGCTGGACCAGACATTTTGGACATCAATTACGGATGTCCTGTGCACAAAGTCGCCTGCAAGGGTGCTGGTGCAGGTATCTTACTTGACATTGACAAGATGGTATCGATGACCGCAGAAATCGTGAAGCGGGTCAACCTGCCTGTGACTGTAAAAACTAGGCTAGGCTGGAGTCAGGACACGATTCGGATTGTAGAAGTAGCCGAGCGTCTTCAAGACGTGGGCATTCAAGCGATCTCCATCCATGCCCGGACGCGACAGCAAATGTACAAGGGGGAGGCCGATTGGTCTTACCTGAATCTTGTCAAAGACAATCCTAGACTCCATATCCCTGTTTTCGGAAATGGGGATATCGACAGCCCTGAAAAAGCCGCTGAATACCGCGCCAAATACAATGTGGATGGCATGATGGTAGGCAGAGCCTCTATCGGGTATCCTTGGATCTTCAATGAAATCAAGCATTTCTTCGCTACGGGCGAAAAACTCGCAGCTCCTGACTTGACGGAACGAATTGCAGTCACCAAAAAGCACCTTGATTTTTCCATCGAGTGGAAAGGTGAAAAGCAAGGGATTTTGGAAATGCGTAGGCATTACACCAACTACTTTAGAGGCATGCCCAACTTTAAACCATTCCGAACAGAGATGGTTACTGCAGAAAGCTATGCTGAAGTTTTGTCGATTTTGGATCGGGTACAAGAAACCTATGCCGACTACGAATTTCAACCCCTCTAAGAACCGATTATCCTTGTTTCCAAGTAAGCACTCAGAAACCCAGGACTATTCCAGTTCAAACTACCTTTATTTGCTCCAAAAGTCCAGGAATGTCCTCTCCTACCTCTGAAAATTCGCTCAAAAATTGGTCCCTACTGGTGATCCTCACCTTAATTTGGGGGAGCTCATTTATTTTGATCAAAAGAGGCTTGGAAGTGTTTTCTCCGGGCGAGGTGGGCGCTTACCGCATGGTAGCAGCAGCAAGTTTACTGCTCCCCTTATCCCTTCCCCGCATCAAGCAACTCAGCAAAACGCAGGTAAAGAATTTACTAGTTACTGGCTTGTTGGGCAGCTTTATCCCTGCTTTCCTTTTTCCAATCGCTCAGACACAGTTGAGCAGTTCGCTCACAGGTGTATTGAATGCGCTTACTCCGCTTTTTGTGGTTTTGGTAGGAGCACTATTTTTTAACACTTCCATTACTAGAAGAAACGGATTAGGCTTAGTGATCGCCTTTTTGGGTGTTTTAATCCTGGTCACCTTCAAGGAAGGAGGAGGATGGGACTCCTTAACTGATATCAATGCTTATGCGTTGTATGTAATTGCTGCCTGCATCTGTTACAGCATCAATTTGCACTTCATCAAGACCCGATTTACCAAACTCAAGTCCATCGAAATCTCTTCGATTTCCCTGCTGATGATTCTTCCTTTGGCCTTGCTTTACTTGTTTGCAGGCACGGATTTTTCCTACAAAATGGCCACTCATCCCCGCGCTTGGGAGGCACTTGGCTACGTCACCATCTTGGGCATGGTGGGTACGGCTTCTGCCTTGATTCTGTTCAATATCATGATCAAAAGCGCAAGCCCATTTTTCGCTAGCCTAGTCACTTACACCATTCCCATCGTAGCCATTCTTTGGGGCGTTTTAGATGGGGAAGTACTCCTGTTGGGGCATTACTTCGGCATTGCTGCGGTTATTATGGGGGTGTGGGTCGGAAACCGGAAATAATAGGGTTTCCATTTCCAGAGAATCAAAAAAGTCAAGTCATTTTGGCGAATTAACGGGCTACCCCAGGGTTTAATTTTTCCATATTCATCCGCTGTCTCCAAGCAGAAGCCAGCATGGGCAATTGCTGGTAGGAATTGATTCCAGCCTTGACTCCCTGAGATTTTAGAAAAAGGTCATTGGACTTTCGACTCAACTCAAGCCAAATCGGTGGATAAGCCTCCGTTGACTCTCGAATGGAGATCAGGTCTTGGACAATTCCTCTAGGGAGATTTTCCATCCAGCATAATGCACCGTCTGGATCCATCTCATAATAATCCCGAAGCTGGTAACGAAGTAATAAAAGATGGGCAGCGTACCGCAAAATGGGCTCCTCGGAATGGGTACAGATCACCCAGGCAATAAAGTTGGCCTCCCCCTCGTCCGTAACACCATAGCTATGGGCCATTTCATGGGCAATGGTGAAGGGCTTTTCAAGGGCGTGTAAACTTGGGTCCAGGTAGCTTTCACCCATGTAGGGAAAATAAATTCCAAGAATCCCCATTCTCCGCATAAATCCTTCGGGAGGAAATTGCTTAGTGCGTGGACGGCCGGAAAAACTCAACCCTAGAACCTCCAAATTCTCCTGCATGGTTGCGCGCACCAGGTCCTCCAGAGCGGAATACTCCATCAATTCGGTGAGGGCTGTAGTATCCTGGATGATCTGTCCTCGGTCCGTGGAGGCCAAGCGCTGAGTAAGTTCCATTTCGGTCCTTAGCTGCTCTAGATTGAGGGGTTTGGGCTGCAAGTCCAGCTGCTGTATGATCGGGGTGCGCTGGTAGTTGTAGCCCCAGAGGAGCAGAAAAAAGAACACCAATCCACCCAGTCCATTGGCGCTTGCTTGCATCAAATACTTCCCTCGATTTTTTGCTCCCTCAAAACCAAAAAATCGGCGCAGGGTAATCCCTAAAAGCCCGATAATCAGGCCTAGAAACAGGTAAACAGTAGGAAAAGGCAAGTAACCCAAACTCAGGTCGATGCCATTTCGGATGGCAGGAAAAAAAGTTCGGGAATAGAACTGATCGGTTAACTCTGGAAAAAGGCTCGCTAGCACACGGAGCCCGAGTGCTAGCAATCCTAGGAAGGCCCAGGTCCAGTTGGATCTAACCATCTGGAAAGGCCTAGACTCCCTCAGCCTGAACTTCCTTCACTTCAGGAAGCATTCGTGTAAGCAGGTTTTGAATCCCTGCCTTTAAGGTCACGGTACTGGAAGGGCAACCCGAACAAGAGCCTTGCAAAAGGACCTTCACTACCCCATCCTCGAAGGAATGGAATACGATAGCTCCTCCATCTTGCTCTACGGCAGGACGGATGTATTCATCGAGAATCCCTTTGATTTTTTTAACGATCTCCAAGTCGTCGGCATCAAAAAGCGGGTCCTTGGTGACTACTACTTGCACGACCTTTTTCCCAGATTCTAGGTATTGCCGAATGTGGTCTCGAAAGATCGTCTGTACCTCTGCCCATTCTACCTCCTCCGACTTGGTGATGGTCACAAAATTGGAAGCAATAAAAACGCGCTGCACAGCAGCAAAATTAAAAAGTTCCTTAGCCAACTGGCTGGATTCAGCACTTGCTGCATCGGGAAAATCATAACTGATCCCCTCCTCCACCAACATGAAATTGGCTACAAACTTGAGGGAATTGGGATTGGGATTGGCCTCCATGTAGAGGTGAACAGGTCTTGCTTGTGCTTGTAGCATGGGATTGAAATTGGATTACTAGCAAAAACCAATTTTGGCTTCAGAAGTTCCGCTTAAGTTTAAATTTTGCTTATTTTTTTGGAAGGGTTCCTTTGGCTGCGTACCAGATGCCTCCATACAGATGCTTTAAAAAATCAGCATCCTCCCAGACAGCATCCACATGACCTAGAGCCGTATAAAACACCCGGCCTCCATCAAACTCATGGTACCAAGCCATCGGGTGATTGGCACCCATTGCTTTTGCAGGCTGGTAAGTCGTCTCATCAGCCTGGATCAATACCTTGATGGCTGGGTTCATGTTTCTAAACTCATACAGCTCGTCGGTCCAAAGCCAGTTTTCAGGCAAATGCCAAGTAGCAGGATGCGTACGGTCCGCCACATGTAGACGGAGGGTTTGGTTACGAGGATGCGCGAGGAAGTAGCCTCCAATCATCTGATTGTACCAAGGCCATTCGTACTCTGTATCCGTAGCGGAGTGAATTCCTACTACTCCTTTGCCAGATTGCACAAACTTTTGAAAAGCTGCTTTCTGAGCTTCGTTGAAAATGGTACCCGTAGTACTCATCAGCACCACCACATCGAATTTTGCAAGGTTTTCATCTGTGAATTGAGTAGCATCTTCAGAGGTAAACACTGAGAACACGTGTTTTTCGCCCATTTTTTTGAGGGCCATTACCCCATTGGGGATAGATTGGTGACGGAAGCCAGTAGTTTTGGAAAATACCAGCACGCGAAACTGTCCGCCCTGCTGGGCGTAGGAAGCCAAGTTAAGGCATAGCAGTAGCCCAGCGGCAAGAAGGATGGTTTTGAAAGTGTTCATGGGTCTTGTCAATTGAGTATAAATGATCATGTGATTAATTGATTAAAGGGAATTTTTCGCTAGCCTTTTGGAGAGAAAATGCATTAAAATGCCACCATTCACTTCCTATTCCAGAAAATCCTGCACCTTTCATCACCTTTCTCAGGATCTCTCGATTGGCCACTTGAGCCTTGGTGATTTTCTTTTCTGCAAGCATTTGCAGCTCGCGATCGGGATATGCAGGGTACCCAAAGAAGTCGAATGTAGTCCCCATATCCAAGGGCTTTCCAGTTTCTAAATCTACAATAGTCAAGTCTACAGCAACTCCATAATTGTGTAGCCCCCCGATTTTTGGATCTGAAACATACACAGGTTTGACGCTATCTGGCTTGTCCAAGCTGTCCCATAAAATCTGCTGCACACTAAGAGGACGTACCCCGTCGTAGACAAGTAGACTTAAGTTAGGATAATCTTTTTGCAAGGCTTCTTGTGCTTTAGCAAGCATCTCAGCAGCTTGGGGATGTAAATAACAGCGAACCAAGTCCCCATACACATCTTGCTGAAAGAAATTGTCCTCAGTAGAATATTTCAGTTCTACCTTAATTCCAGGAATTGCCTCCTCGATATCGACCAATCCTTGCTCAATTAAAACTTTTTCAAGTGCAGGCAACGATTCATTCAAAGAATCTTGGTTGGTATTTCCCCCATTTGGAAAGGAAACTGATTGACTTTCATCCCCCTTTTTTTCATCAGTTTTCGGAGAAGAACAGGCCAAAACAAGGCCTAGCAAAAGGTAACTTAATTTTTTCATTGTGCTAATTTTTTGTTGATTACAGTTGCAGAAGCTTGAGCAGTAGGAAGTACGACTACATCTGCGAGTACTACATGTGGAGGTCGGGTGAGCGCAAATTCCACAATGTCGGCAATGTCTTGCGCGACCAAGGGGGCATAGCCATTGTAAACAGTTCCTGCCCGTTGGGAATCGCCTTTGAATCGAACCAGGGAAAACTCAGTTTCAACCAAGCCCGGGTGGATGCCCATCACTTTGATGCCGAAGGGATTCAAATCCATCCGCATGCCATTTGTAAGCGCATCCACTGCATGCTTGGAGGCACAGTAAACGTTTCCATTGGGATACACTTCTTTTCCTGCAATGGAACCAATATTGATGATGTGGCCAGAATTACGTAGCGTCATGCCTGGAATAATGGCCTTGGAAACATATAATAAGCCCTTTACATTGATGTCAAGCATAGCATCCCAGTCGGACACACTGCCCGTTTGGATAGGATCCAAGCCATGCGCATTGCCTGCATTGTTGATCAGCACATCAATGGAAGCCCAATCGGAAGGCAAATTCGTCAATAACCGATCCACTTCTTCCCGATCACGCACATCAAAAACCAGTGGTAAAAAACGTACAACTTCTGGAAGCTCCTGTCGCAACTCCTCCAATCGCTCTGCTCTTCTTCCCGTAGCAATGAGGTCATAGCCCATCTTGGCCACAGTGAGTGCACAAGCCCATCCAATACCCGAAGTAGCGCCTGTAACTAGGGCGATTTTATTTTTCATGATTTAAAGATAAAGGGATTGAAAGACTCCTGAATGTTTTTTCTTTATATTCCAATCTAAGAATTCCAAAATTGCACTCAATCCACTACAAATTGTAGGGGATTTTTTGTTTGTTCTTTGAATAGTCGAATTAAAGAGGGCGATTTGGTACTATCTGTTTAAAAATCAATTAATTATGCTATAATTGTTATATTATTATAAAAAATATAACTAAAGTAGCTGAATTACAGCTTATTATCAATTAATTAAATATTTTTATATATTTTTATTTGCTAATCTGTTGATGGCCAGGTAGATTGGTTTAAGTTTTTTGGAATGAGAAACTTTTTAAATGGGTGCCAATTTTTTACCAAATCATCATGGAAATTTTCACAAAACTGCTTTTTTACGTCATTTTAGGTTCAAGCTCACCCACAAAACACCCAAAAACCATATTCGTTTGGGGTTTTTGTTTGATTTTTTTTACGCTCGTTTCCTGTAATCCGGTAGCGGAGGAGCAAATGCTTCAAGACAAGACTGAGAAGTTATTGAAGATTCAAAAAATGATTGAAGAGAATGGCTTCGAATTTGAGTTTATTGACAGTAAAACAAAGAAGGGGATTAAGGTTGAAAATCTAAGCGAATTGGATGATTTGCTTAAAGTAATGAGTGGTAAAAACAAGGGCCAAGAATCTTTTAATAAAATTCTAACAAGAAATGGATTAAAAGAAATTCCAAATTTAAACTTCACTTCATTTGAAGTATTAAGAGTTGAAAACAAAGATTTGTCCTCCAACAATAGAATTGAATGTATACAAAACTGGAGGAATGTATATGGAAGAATTGGAATAGGTTATTTTGGTAGTAGATATATTGATATTGGTTTTTCTGTAGGGACTGGTTCTGGACTAATAGAAAATTTTTTCTCTTCGTATGAAGGCTTAACCTTCATGACAACACTTGGAAAAAATCACTTTATTAATAGTGGTTATGCTACGGCTTTAAATGGTTTTACTTATTCCGGGATATTTCACTTCTCAATAAGAGCATTAGTGTTTTTTGAAGGAATAGGAGAGGTTTTTACAATCGTAAACAAGAAAATTCAAATTTCGGTAGATGCTTGTAGTGGAGAAGTTACTTATAATTTAATTGAAGAATAAATAACTAATAATCATGGATGTAACTATTACTAATTATTCCATAATAATTTGGCAGATCCTCGGATTAGCTTTTCTTTTCTACATGACTTACCTGATTATCAAATTTCTAAGATCTAAAAGGTAATTGGGTTTAATGTCATTCAGTGCTTGGAAGAAGAAACTATCATCATAAAAAAATCTCAAAATGGAACCAAATAATTAAGAAAATGGAAAATTTTGCAATTTACTTCTGGTGGTTTTTTAATCTAGTCTTGATCATACTTATTGTTTTCATTATTTTTTTTTATGGAATAAAAGCAATCAAAGGATTGTTTGGACATAAGGGATCCAAAAAAATCAATGATTAAATAATTTGATGCCTGTCTTTTAAAATACTTCTCCCCTAACTCTAGTATTTTTTAAAGTCAAGGGGGTTTAATTGTTTTTTTGTGGGAGATCAAGATAAGAATCCCCTCAACTCCTCCACAAATAGGGAAAAAGAAGGTAGGAAGTGGTGGCAACCAAGACATTAATCGCCAAGAGGCTGAGAAGCTTGTCGCTACTGACACTCCAATCTAGCCCATCTAGTGCGTTTTTGGAGATGCGGATGGCCATTAAAAGTATGGGGATGATTACGGGAAAACTCAAGATTGCCATCAAGGTGGCATTGTTGCCAGCCTTCGAAGCAATGCCAGAGACCATGGTGAGGCTGGCCGAAAAGCCCATAGCACCCAAGACCAAGTTGAGCAGAAACAAGCCTTGATCCTGAACAGGGTTGCCCAATACCACCGAAAACACCCCATAACCCAGCAGTGCTAAAATTAAGGTTAGCCCGGTATTGTAGAGGATTTTGGAGAGGATGATGGACTCTGGGGAAGCGATCATGTAGTAATACAGCTGCCGTCCCTGCTGCTCCTGCACAAAACTTTTGGCTACAGCATTGACAGCGGAAAAAAGCAAAATGATCCAGAAAAGGGCATTCCAGGTTGGAATAGATAGATTTCCCATCTTTGCACCCACACTCAGATAGGTGATGAAAACAGCCGAAACTACGTATAGCAGGATTCCATTGAGCGCATATTTTTGCCTCCACTCCAGGGTAATCTCTTTACGAATTAGGACTGAAATTTCCTTCCACATGTCGCAAAGGTAGCAAATTACTTTTCAAGCGTCGAAGCAGCCAAAATTGAAAATTAGGAAATGGAAATTGCTCCTAGTCCGGATGGGCATATTCCAGCACCAGGGGCGGGGGAGCCCAACAAAAAGGCTACATTTGTCGCATGTCCACTCGCGTCAAAAATCAGGAGGAAATCCTCGCCAAACTCGGCATCACCCAGCTCAATCCCATGCAGCTTGCCACGCAAGAGGCAATGGAGAAGTCGGCCCACCTGATCCTGCTATCGCCTACCGGCACAGGAAAGACCTTGGCTTTTCTCCTGCCACTACTTTTGCAGCTCGATCCCGCTTGTGAGGAGGTTCAACTTTTAATTTTGGTTCCTTCCCGGGAGCTGGCCATCCAAATCGAACAGGTAGTTCGGCAGATGGGAACAGGATTTAAGGTAAATGCCGTCTACGGAGGGAGAGCGGGCTCAAAGGATCGGATGGAAATCAAACACCGCCCTGCTGTGCTCGTTGGCACTCCTGGACGAGTAGCGGACCACCTGAGAAGAGGAGCCTTTGACACAACCTTTATTCAAAGCCTGGTCTTGGATGAATTTGACAAATCCTTAGAGATAGGCTTTGAAGGAGAAATGCGAGACATCCTGCATGCGCTACCACGGGTAAGTAGAAAAATCCTAACCTCAGCCACACAAGGGGTAGAAATTCCCGGTTTCGTAGGATTAAAATCTCCACAAATCCTGGATTTTCTAGGAGATAAGATTTCCCATCTCCAAGTCAAAAAGGTAGTTTCCCCCACCAAAGACAAGCTCGAAACACTCGGACAGTTGCTAGGTCAGCTGGGATCGAAAAACGGCATCATCTTTTGCAATTTCAAGGACTCCATCCAACGGGTAAGTGAATTCCTAGACGAAAAAGGCATTTCGCACGGGATTTTTTCTGGAGGCATGGAGCAGATCGATCGGGAACGATCGCTAATCAAATTTAGAAACGGTACTTACCCACTACTCCTGGCTACAGACTTGGCCGCACGAGGAATTGATGTGCCCGAACTCGACTTCATCATCCACTACCATCTTCCCCTCCGTGCAGAAGAGTTTATCCACCGAAATGGACGTACGGCACGGATGAATAGCCAAGGAACTGCCTACATCTTGCAGTACGAAAAAGAAGCACTGCCTGATTTTGTAGGAAAGCCAGAACTTGAAAAATTGCTGCCCTCCACCCTACCCGCCGCCTCGACTTGGAGCACCTTACTGATTTCAGGAGGAAGAAAAGATAAAATTTCCAAGGGGGATATTGCAGGCTTCTTTTTTAAACAAGGGGGGATTCATGCAGCCGAACTTGGAACAATTGAACTGAAGATCGATTGTGCTTTTGTTGCGGTAAAATCAGCTGTTTTGGAGCAGCTCCTCCCGAAGGTGAACAATCAAAAACTGAAAGAGAAAAAAGTTAGGATAACAGTTATTTAATCGAGTTTCTAAGCAATCCACCCCAAGAAGCTCCAAAAAAAAAGGTGCTGCGGATTTGATTTTTTCTGTCTAATTTGGTGTAATTCAAACTCTTCCATTCTTAGACTCCAAATTCACCCAAATGGACTTCAAAAAAACTCTTTTTATCGTATTTCTCCTGTTTACCTTATCCTGCAGCCAAAAAGCCAAGGAAATAGACTATACGGACTGGTCCCACTATGGCGGGCCTGAAGATGGCTCGAGGTATTCGGCATTGACCCAAATCAACAAAGAAAACGTATCCCAACTCCAGGTAGCATGGACTTACCACACCGGTGATGCCACAGAGCGAAGCCAGATTCAATGCCAACCCATCCTCGTGGGCGACTTGCTATACGGCACCACACCCAAGCTGAATGTTTTTGCACTCAATGCAGCCACCGGAGAAGAAATTTGGCGTTTTGATCCGTTTACGGTATTGGGAGGTGAAAACTCTTGGGCAGGTACCAACCGTGGGGTCAGTTACTGGGAAGAAGGAGATGATAAGCGAATTTTATTTACGGCAGGCAACTGGTTGATGGCAGTAAATGCCCTGACTGGAGAACCAATCTTGACTTTTGGGAATCAGGGAAAAGTGGACCTTCGGAAAGATCTAGATTACGACTCGGAAGACTTTCTGATCGTATCCAATTCTCCAGGAGTTGTATTTGAAGACAAATTGATTCTGGGGATGCGCCTTTCTGAGGGACTAGATGCAGCTCCTGGACATATCCGAGCTTACAATGTAAAAACTGGGAAGCGGGAATGGATTTTCCATACCATTCCACAAGCTGGTGAGCCTGGGTATGAAACCTGGGATCCGAAATGCATTAAGAAAATAGGCGGGGCCAACAACTGGGCAGGAATGACCTTGGATTATGGTAGGGGAATCGTTTTTGTTCCCACGGGATCGGCTACCTATGATTTTTGGGGAGGCAACCGAAACGGAGACAACCTGTATGCGAACTCGCTCTTAGCTCTCGATGCCCGAACTGGAAAGCGAATCTGGCATTTTCAGGCTGTTCACCACGATGTGTGGGACAGGGACTTTCCTGCCAATCCCAACCTGATCCGAATCCAGAAAGACGGCAAGTGGATCGATGCCGTGGCGCAAATTTCCAAGCAAGGATATACCTACGTTTTTGATCGGGAAACTGGAAAACCCATCTGGCCCATCGTTGAAACTCCCGTCACCCAAACCCAAATGCCAGGAGAGGTAAGTTCGAAAACCCAACCTATTCCCTCCTTGCCTGAACCATTTATGAACCTGGTTTATGCCGAAAAAAACATCCTGAATCTAACCCCTGAATGGGAAACAGACATCCGAAGCCAGCTTTCAAATGCCATTTTTGGAGATACCTGGGCACCTCCACATCCAGAAAAGTCGCTCGTGCTTTTTCCAGGTATGGATGGAGGGGGTGAATGGGGTGGCGCATCCTTTGATCCGGAATCCCAAACCCTCTACGTCAATGCCAATCAAGTTCCTTGGCTCATCGAAATGACTCCAAATGCCAACTTTGGCGGGGTAGGTCAATCCATTTATACCAATTACTGCGGCAATTGTCATGGCATAGACAGGAAAGGCAATCCTCCCTCCATTCCCAGTTTGATCGATTTGAAAAAAACCTATTCTGGTGAATCACTCAGTCTGCTGCTGCAAAAAGGACGAGGGGCAATGCCTTCATTCTCCCATATTTCAGCAGAGGAGCGAGGAATTTTAGTGGATTACCTGCTAGGCAAGGCCGATGCAGAAAACAAAAAAGAACTGGAGGCGGAAAACTCCAAGCTCTCCCCCCGCTACTACATGAAGGGATACAAACAGCTTATCACCAAAGAGGGAATATATGGTTCCAACCCTCCCTGGGGCCTGCTGACTGCTATCGATATGAATACGGGCTTGAAAAAATGGCAAATCCCTCTTGGATCTGTGGATTCGCTAAAGGCGATGGGGATTGAAAATACCGGCATCGAAAATTATGGAGGACCTGTGGTCACTGCCGGTGGCCTCCTCTTTATCGCCGCCACCAAGGATGGGAAAATCCGAGCTTTTGATAAGGAAACTGGCAAACTCCTTTGGGAAGCGCAGCTTCCAGCAGCAGGACATGCTACGCCGGCAGTGTATGAAAGAAATGGAAAACAATTCCTGGTTATTGCCTGCGGAGGCGGGAAAGGCACCAAAAGCGGGGATGCTTATGTGGCTTTTGCCTTGCCGGACTAAGCCGTGGACTTGCCATTGGAATCACTCCTCTACTTGAAATACTAAAAAATCCCTCGGCCTTAGCCGAGGGATTCATTTTTAGGGGGCACTTTATGAAATGTCTTGTACGGAATCTAGGTTCAACACATCAAAACGCTCTTTCGTCCAAGTGATCTCCCAACTTTAATCTAGGCACGCCATTTTCCATCCATGAAGGTGCAGGCGTCCCCTTAAGGTGGTGGTCAAAGAATTCCAACATCCGTACCGCGTAGTCTTTTCGGTTTTCCAGTTTGCCGAGTCCATGGTTCTCACCTAGGTACTGCACCAGGATCACTGGCTTTTTTAGCCTTCGCAAGGCATTGTAAAATTCGATTCCTTGGGTGAAGTCTACGGCTCCATCCTTGTCATTGTGCAGCATCAGGAGCGGAGTTTTCACATTTTTAACATGGTAAATGGGGCTATTGCGCTCGTAGGCATCCCAATTTTCCCAAGGGCCGCCCAAAAATCTCCCTTGAGAGGATTCAAAAATGGTCATGTTTGCCTCTCCAGAATTCCAGTAGATCAGATCATACATGGAGATCAGGTTTGTCAGGGGAGCACCTGCAGCTGCAGCTTTAAATCGATTGGTCTGGGTGATCAAGAAGGAAGTTTGGTACCCTCCCCAGCTGTGTCCATGGAGTCCCATTTTGTTGGGATCTACTACGCCCGTTTGGATGGCAGCATCTACTGCAGGGAGTACCGCC
>CANHCD010000035.1 GCA_947458795.1 Cyclobacteriaceae bacterium
TGGCAGTGCAGGCACTCAAAGAAGGAGCTACCGACTTTATTCTGAAGCCTTGGCAAAACGAAAAATTGGTTGCCACCCTGTCCGCAGCCCTCAAACTCAAGGAGAGCTACACCAAAGTGGATAAGTTGCACAAAAAACAAAAAACCCTTCAAAACGACCTAAAAAAGGACTACACCGAAATTATAGGCCAGTCGGCCTCCATGAAAAATATTTTTTCCATCATCGACAAAGTAGCGTCCACAGATGCCAATGTCCTGATATTGGGTGAAAACGGAACTGGAAAAGAGCTCATTGCTCGGGCGATTCACGAGCGCTCCCTTCGAAACGAAGAGATCTTTGTTGGTGTAGACATGGGTTCCATCACAGAAACATTATTTGAATCAGAGCTCTTTGGTCACAAGCGAGGAGCCTTTACGGATGCCAAGGAAGACCGATCGGGAAGATTTGAAGTCGCAGACCAGGGCACCTTATTTTTGGATGAAATAGGAAACTTATCCATGCCCTTGCAGTCCAAGCTGCTCACTGTGCTCCAAAAACGAGAAGTAACCCGCATCGGGACCAACCAGTCTATTCCGGTAGATATCCGATTGATCTGTGCCACCAACATGCCTGTGCACGAGATGGTGGCAGACAATACCTTCCGGCAAGATCTCCTCTACCGAATCAATACCGTGGAGATCTACCTGCCCCCACTTCGCGAGCGCCAGGATGACATTCCGCAGCTGGCCAACCATTACCTGCGGCAGTATGTGCAGAAATACCGCAAAAACTTTCAAGGAATCCGGCCGCAGGCCATGGAACTCCTGCAGCGCTACAACTGGCCTGGCAATATTCGGGAGCTGCAGCATGCCATTGAGCGGGCCATTATCATGGCGGATGGAGATGAACTGGATAGTCGCGATTTCTTTTTCTTATCCGCCAAGCCGGCATCCGAAAAGGCGCAGCACAGCAGTAGTACCCTCAATTTGGATGATATGGAGCGTAGCACCATCCAGCGGGCTATTGACAAGAACGGAGGAAATATCTCCAAGGCAGCCAAGGAACTAGGGCTCACTCGCGCCTCTTTGTACAGAAGATTGGAGAAATATGGATTATAAAGTTGGCTTACTTGGCCGTATTGGCTTACTCACTGCCACCCTCTTTCTCATGGCCTACTCCCTTGTGGGAGACTGGGGAGTCTTTTCGACTTCCTTATTTCTGATTGTAGCAGGGATTCAACTGATTTTTTTGGTGAAATATGCCGAGAGCTCCTTCAAAAAGGTTCGCCTTTTTCTCAACAACATCAAACAAGACAAGTACAGCCAGCTTTACCCTGTCAAGTTTGACGGGACGGAAACCGATGACTTGCACATTGAATTCAATGCCATTTTGGCCAAGCTAAAGGAAGATCAGGCGGAAAAGGAGGCCAATTACCAGTATTTCCGCTCCGTATTCAAGCACCTAAGCATCGGTTTGATCACCTTTGGAGAAAATGGAGAGATTCAAATCCTCAATGTGGCCGCCAAACGCATGCTGCAAGTGGAAGATTTGAAACAAATCCAGGAGGTGGAACACCTCAACAAGGAACTGCACCAAGCCATACAGCAACTGCGGACTGGAGGCAGTGAGTTGATTAAGATTGCTCATCCTGACGGGATCATGCAGCTATCTGTCTATGTGATCGAGCTGCTGATGCGTGGGGAGCGATTCAAATTGGTTTCCCTCCAAAACATCCAATCGGAATTGGAGGAGAAAGAAATGGAGGCCTGGCAGAACTTGGTCAATATCCTCACGCACGAAATCATGAATTCCATTGCTCCCATTTCCTCACTAGCAGGAACGCTTAAGGGAGAGCTGGAACAAAAACAGGAGCAAAAAGAAGGGTTACAGCCTGCTGATATGGATGATTTTCTGATGGGGATTCAGACCATTGAGAAACGGAGCGAGGGCTTGGTCAGCTTTGTGTCCGATTTCCGAAGCTTGGCACATGTACCAGCACCCAAATTCGGAAGTATTGCTTTGGCTTCCTTGTTTGATCAGTTGGAGCTTCTGCTGCAGCACCAGTTGGAAAGCCAAGGCATTCAGCTTCACAAGGAACTGCAACCGCGAGAATTGGTCCTCTTTGGAGATCAAACGCAGATTGAGCAGGTCCTCATCAACCTGATGCACAATGCCATCCAAGCGCTAGAGGAAGCTCCGCAAAAAGAGATTCATCTGAAAGGATTTATTGACGAGGCCGGGAAGATCATTGTGGAGGTAGGCGACACGGGCAAGGGCATTGAGGAAGAAGCCTTGGGTAAGATTTTTATTCCCTTTTTTACCACCAAAAAGAAAGGCTCGGGCATCGGCTTGAGTTTGTCCAAGCAAATCATGCGCCGACACAAAGGCAATATTCAGGTTCGCTCCGAACTCGGCCATGGAACGACTGTCAAGTTGATTTTTAATGGATAGGCAATCTCGAAGAAAGAGAAAGACTTTTTTGATTGCCTACAAAAGCAGGAGGCTAACCGTTTAGGGCTTTCCTTTGAGCAGCCTAGTACCCAATTCAGGAAAGCGGTAGAGCGCGACAGTCCAGAGTACTGCCTGAATGACACAAGGAATGAGTACCGACTCCCCATGCTCTAGGTGCGTGGCAATCGCTCCCCCCATGTAGGCTGCGAGCAAAAGGGTGCCCAAAATACCGGTTCGCGGGAATATAAATAATAGCACCGCTACGATTTCAAGGACTCCCAGCGCGTAGTTGGTGGTGGCATCCAATCCAAAACTTTCCGCCATTTTCAAGGCTTCGGCATCCGCCATAAACTTACCTACGGCACTTCCAACAAATACGAAAGCCACCAAGGTGGTGAGAATCCCGTTAATCCATTTTTTTGACATGAGCTTCCTGCGGTTTAAGTGTTTATGTAATTGAATCCCTAATTTAATTCTGCCAATTCGAAAGTAAATACTCCACTACCAGCTTTTTTCTGCAAAATTCATGGAGGATAAGCAATCCCCCTCTCTAGAAAAAAGGGCTGGTCTGCGGTCGAATCGAGCCACAAATTGAAAAGAAAAACTTGAAAAGATCTTCCTTGGCCTTCTTTGCACGTGAATTTTAACTATTTTTTTATAGATGTGATTTGAATTTTTTATTCTTTAATCAAAAACAAAACTAAATTTTTTATCTTTCTAACTCCTCTTACCTACTTCATTCTTATGCATTTACTGACCCAAACACTTCGCTACCTCGCTATCCTAATGCCATTGGTTTTCGTTATGGCTTGTTCTCAAGACGAAACTACTACTCCAACACCTACTACTCCAACATCAGATACCACGGTGCCTGCGGTCTATAAAAAAATTTATGGAGCATCGAGTATCACCAGCGATGGCACCTTTATTACCATAAAAACAAATGGAGTACCTGATCACAAGAGTCCCTATTTTGCTTCAGGAAATAGCCTATACATAGCCTACTCTGGAACCACTTTTGGAGGTTACAACTTTGCCAAAAATCCAAATTCAATCGTTGAGCAGTCCGCGATTTATAAAATTCCGATCAACCCAAAAGCTGCCACCACAAAATCAGCTACCCCCTTGGGTCGTATAGGTGTCGCCTTGAATGGGGTTCCGTTTTTCAACCAATATGCTGGTCCCAACAACCAGGAATTGACGGGAGAAATGGCGAGTTTTGACCAGTTTTACGGTCATCCCCAGCAATCTGGTGTCTACCATTACCATGTGGAGCCGCTTCACTTAACTCAGGTAAAATCCACCAAATCAGGTCTTATGGGCTTTTTGATGGATGGCTTCCCAGTGTATGGCCCACAAGAAGAGAATGGAACTACCGTGACCAACTCCTCTTTGGACGTGTATCATGGACACACCCATGCCACGGTAGACTTTCCATCTGGAATCTACCATTACCACTTTACAACAGCTGCACCGTATCTTAATGGGAATGGGTATTATGGAACCCCGGGTACCATTTCTCAATGATAAAATACCTACTTATTTTAGGCTTGCTTTGGAGCTGTTCCCCCTCTCCTTCTAGCTCCGAAATCGTAGTGGAAAAGAAGTATTTTCCTTCGGGAAAAATCATGGAAATCCGGCACCTCCAGGACGGCATCCGAACGGGATTGCAAACCGCTTATTGGGAAAATGGAAACAAACGATTTGAGTATACTGCTAAGAACGATGCTTACGAAGGGGAGTTAAAAGAATGGGATGAGCAGGGAAGATTGTTTCACTTGGGTCATTACAAAAATGGGCAAGAGGAAGGGGAGCAAAAAATGTGGCATGCCGATGGAAAGATTAGGTCAAATTTTGTCATTATCAAGGGCAAAAGGTATGGATTACTGGGCACCAAAAACTGCATAATTATCGATGAGAAATTTTTTGATAACTAGTGTACTCTGCTTGGCTTTTGCTTGCGCAGAGCCCCAAAAGTCAAGTATCCCCTATTACAACAGTCCCGATTTTACACCCTACTTTATCAGCGAAGCTGAGGCCGCGACCCAAATCAGCCATCGAATCAAGCCCTTTGCATTTTACAATCAAGACAGCATCCTATTTGACAGCAAATCTTTGGAAGGGAAGGTCTATGTGGCCAATTTCTTTTTCACCCAGTGCAACAACATCTGTCCAGATATGACGGCACAATTGAAGCGCATCGAAAAAGCTTTTCTAGGCAATCCAGAGGTAAAGCTTCTATCCTTCTCGGTCACTCCTTGGATCGACGATGTAAAAACCTTACAAAAATTCAGCGAGCTCAATCAAATTTCATCCTCAAATTGGTCCTTGCTCACCGGTTCGAAAGAGGAGATATACACCTTGGCAAGAAAATCATTTTTTGCCGAAGAGTCCATCGGCTACAACAAGGCTACCCAAGAGTTTTTGCATACCGAGCATTTCGTCTTAGTGGATCAAAAGGGTCGGATTCGAGGAATCTACAACGGTACTTTAGCCCTTGACGCAGAACAGTGCATTGAAGACATGCAGGCTATTTTGAAGGAAGGCTAGTTGGCTATTCATGAAAATAGCTTTGCTACCTGATTGGGTGCTTATTGACGGGACTACCTCCCCATATTTCAATGCGACTCACCTCTTACCAACTCAAAATTTTTAAGCATTCCCCATTTTGTTAAAGAGCAACTTAGTCCAGTTAGGTCGCGTACAAGACAAGATCAATCGGCAGCTTAGTTTCTTTGACTATCTGAAAAAATATTATTTTTTTATTTTATATTCATATTTAAATAAATTTTTAACCTATAATTATAGACACTAAAACAAAAGTACTATGAACAAAATTCCTATCTTTTTGATTTCCCTGTTTTTAATGACAGGCTGTGCCACGATTTTTACTGGCACCAAGGACCGCATCTCGTTTATCTCTACTCCATCAGGTGCTACCATTTACAAGGATGGATTGGAAATCTGCACTACCCCTTGCAACTACAGCATCAAACGAAGTATCAACGATACTGAAGTGGAGTTTAAGTTGGACGGCTACGAAACCCGCCTCATCACGCTTGACAAAGAATTAAATGTAGTGAGTATCCTTAACCTTGGAAACCTTTTTGGTTGGGGCATCGATGCACTTTCTGGAGCAGTGATGAAGTACGACCGCAAATCCTACGACATCAAGCTCAGCCCTGAAAAGTCAGCTTCAATGCTTCAACCTAATCGCATTGATATTGATACCAAGAGTAATAAAGTAACGCTCACCGTTCAGCAATAAGACTAAAGGGCTGCTTCTCCAATGAGGTAGCCCTTTTATTTTTTCGATGGGCCAAAAAAGGTGCAAAATTTTTTCTAGCTAACTCAAAGGCTAACTTTTTTCTTAAGCGTTAAAAAATCAATAGCTGCCACGATCGCTTACCAAACAACTAGCCGCAGGGCAATACTCAAAGATAGATTTCATCAGCGGCTTAAACCCAATCAAAATAGCCTACCAAACAGGTATCAATTTTTGGGGAGAGGAGTTCAAATCCTACAAAAAACTACTAAATTGAACCAATAATAGTACTATTGATGCATTATGGCAGTAATTAGAAAATCCATCACACTTACGGCGCAACAAGATGCCTTCGTAAAAAGTCTTATCGAGCAGGGATTTTACACCAACGATAGCGAGTATGTCCGTGACATCATCCGCCAAGACCAGGAGCGCAGGAGACAGCGACTAAACCTAAACGAGGCACTGAACGAGGGTTTGGCCAGTGGACCTTCAGATTCCTCCCTTGAACGAATTTGGGAGGAGGCCTTAGGGGAGCATCGTGCTAGCAAATAAAGTTGTCCTGAGTATCAAGGCCACTATCGATGTAAAATCTATTTTGCGCTACACACTCAGGGAATTTGGAGAGCACCAATCACGCTTGTATTTTGAGGGATTGACTGAAGTGTTGGAAAAATTAGGCTCCGATCCGAAACTAGGAAAGCCGTTCTTACTACTGAAAAATCAACCAATCCTCCGGTACCGCTACCAGTCCCATGTCCTATTTTATTGTGTACGTACCAATGGGATTTTTATCGTCAGGATTCTTGGTGGACAGATGGATTTCACAAGACACTTTTAGAAAATATGATTATCCGCAATTATGCCAGTGGCTCAGGAGAGATCTATTTAACCTTGCGGATAATCGCTCACTGTCGGCAGTCCACGGTCCACAGCCCACTTAATTGATTCTCAAACCTTACTCCCTCTGGTTAGTGGTTTAATGGCGGATAATCACGCTAAGTAATTAACTATCATAGGACTAGCGATAGCTTTTTTTTTAATTGCATTCTTGAAAAACAAGAATGCGGCCCTTTGAAAAACCAGCAGTTTCAAAGTAAACCCTATCTTTACATACCATGAAAAGGCTTTACATTATCGCAGGTTGTAATGGAGCGGGCAAAACTACCGCCTCTTATACCATTCTCCCTGAAATACTTGACTGTAGAGAATTTGTGAATGCGGATGAAATTGCAAGAGGTATTTCACCTTTCCAACCCGATAAGGCAGGAATTGAAGCGGGAAGATTGATGCTAAAGCGGATCCATAAATTGGTAGAATCTGGAGAGAGTTTTGCTTTCGAAACAACCCTTTCTACAAAAAACTACGTTCACTTTATTGAAAAGGCAAAAAATCTAGGATACCATATTACCTGCTTATATTTCTGGCTTAATTCTGAAGAACTCGCAATTTCACGAGTAAATAATAGGGTTGAGGAAGGAGGGCATAGCATTCCCGAAGAGGTAATTCGAAGAAGGTATACACGCGGTTTAATGAATTTATTTAAGCTAATTTTACCACTAGTGGATGACTGGTTAATTGTTGATAATTCTGGACCAGGATATAAGATTGTTGCCGATAAAGCTTTAAAAAAAATTAATATCCATGACCAAAAATCATGGACAGCACTAAAACTTAAATTTGATGGAAACTAAAGAACAAGTAACTAGTGAGATAGATAAAATAATCAAGGGACTAGAAGAGACCTATCGAAAGCTTGTCCTATTTAAAAAAGAAAAGAAAAGCCCATTTATCGTAAGTATAGACGGTAAGGTTGTGGCTATTGATGCCAACGATATGCCTGCAACTACCAAGTACAAGCGGGGAGAATTCTAATCAAGGACGTTTCGGCTTTTTTTCAATGCATGTTAACAACTGTAAAGTTGATTTATTACAATTTGGAGCGATAACTTTTTTCATGGGTAATTGCTTATCTCCTATCCAAAAATTGTACTTGTATCACCCAGACTATTTTTTCAATACGATTCGCTCCCCTTCAGTTGCCAGCTCAAAGCCTAGCTTTTTGACTGCATCCCGCTCAGGGCCCTCCAAAATCAGGGGATTGGTATGGTTGAAGTGGATAAACTTGACTTTCCGTTTCTCAGCAGCTGGGAGCGGAGAAAATAGCGTGATGGTTTCAGCTACAAAAGGATGTGGGATCTCGCTCATGTTCCGGTTTGGAAGTTCCCCTTCCTGATAGAAAGTAGCATCCAGCAAAGCTACATCCACCCGAGCTACTTCGGCTCGAATGTCCTTTTCCCAGAGTGGCCACTTGTCAATATCTGGGATAAATAGTAGGCTCTTTTCGCTGGTTTCGATTCGAAAACCTACCGTCTCAGAAAACTCATCCCGATGCGGAACTTTCAGCGGAATGACCCGAAGATTCGGTGTCAATTGAATGGGTTGATCCTGTTCCATCAAGATAAGTTTGATGTTACCCAATGCCACCAATTGGCTCCAAGGAGCATTATTTTCTAGGAATTCCTTCATTCGAGGCATTACATAGACTGGCATGCCTTTGGCTCCCATGGCCTCACGACCGAGCTGAAGCAAACCTGCGTAGTGTCCCATGTGTGCATGGGTTAGAAAAATACCCGAGAGGTTGGTAGACCCTGAAGCCTTTTGAAGTTGCTGAAGTTGAGCGGTAAAATCCGGAGTAGATTCAAACAACCAGTTCTGTCCGCTTTCTTGATCCGTGAGCCCCAAACTCACCACATGCCGCTTTTCTTCCTCCCCTCGCCAGTGGCGCAAGCAATGCTCGGCTGAGCAACCCGCTTGCGGGTAGCCTCCATCCTGGGCGATGCCTAGCACTGTGATGTATTGGCTGGATTTGGTTGCTGCGTCTGAAGCTTGTGCAAAGCTAATTCCAGGAAGTAGCAAAAGGGAAAAGCAGAACCAAATCGTACGAATAGACATAATCAAGGAATGGAGTGCAAGTAAAAGAATTAAAGTTGTTTGGGAGTTACAGGCTGTTTCCTATTCCGTTGCGCGCTTAATTGTAAGAGCGATTTGACCTGCATGGTAGGAGTTGTGGTAGAGAATATGGGAAAATAGCCTAGCCTTGGACACCGTCCCAAAAAAGGGAGTTTCCACAGGCTCGAACCAGCCTTCTGTAGGGGTGGAAGTGATGATCTGCTCCAGCAAGGCATACCCTTTTTGTAGTAGTTCGCGGCTTGTGCACAGGTCCTTGCCCTGTCCGGTATCTTGCTTTCCCATCGTGGTATTTGTTGCGTCGGTTGGGATGCCAAAAAAATACCCAAAGAGTAACATCGTCTCGCCTACATGACGAAAGATAAATCCTACGGAGGCAGTGTTTTCATTCAGTCTCGAGCTGCTATTTTCTTCGGTAATCGCATCGAAGGCATAACTGCAGCTTTGGATGTTTTGGGCCAAAAGTTCTTTGAATAGGGATTTTTCCATACAAGTAGCAGTAATTTTGAAAGAAATAGGTTCAGGCTTAATTCAAGCCCAGTATTCCAATTTTCAGATTAATGGGTTTTTGTTTTTAGAGAATGAACTTCTCCAAATTTATAGAATTTGTTGATTTTGACTAGCTTGTTCCTTGCATTACCCTTATTGTAGCCGATTCCATTTGGATCCTAGACTAAGGCAACCTGTACCCCTTACCCTCGATGAAGGAAACTAAATTTATGCAGCAAAGTCAGCCACCGGGTCATTTGGTGGATCTAAGTCATACCATAGAAGCGGGATTGATTACCTACAAGGGCTTGCCTGCTCCGATTATTTGTGATTTCCTGAGTCGGGAAGATTCCAGACAGCAGTATGCAGACGGTACTGAGTTTCAAATCGGCAAGCTAGAGTTGGTGGGCAATACAGGGACCTACATCGACTGTCCCTTTCACCGGTATGCGGACGGCAAGGATATTTCCGAGGTAGATTTAGCGGCATTCGCTGAGCTGGAAGGGATTGTGGTCCGCGTGCCCTTTGCTGAATCTTTGGCGATTACTCCAGAGCATTTCAAAAATAAAAACCTTCGGAATCGCGCGGTGCTCGTGCATACGGGATGGGCTTGTCGTTGGAATACCGAAGCCTACTACGAGCATCACCCCTACCTCACCGAGGAGGCTGCTAATTTTTTGAAGGAGGCTGGGGTAAAGTTGGTTGGCATAGATTCCCACAACATTGACAATACCGCAAAGAACTCAAGACCGGTACATAGTATTCTCTTGGGTTCTGAAATCCTAGTGGTAGAGCATTTGTGCGGGTTAGAAAATCTACCGGAAGAAGGCTTTCATTTCAATGCCATCCCTCCTAAAATAAAAGGAATGGGAACCTTCCCTGTTCGGGCATTTGCCAAAGTATTTTCTTAATTACGCATTCATTAAGCGTCTTTTTCTCCTATGTTAATTTTTTGCTTGTGTCCTGGTTTTGAACGCCTTAAAAATAACTTTCTGGTAATGAATTCATAAATCTGATTTATGCTAGGTCTCAAGGTCTGATTCTAAGTTTGTAGAAAAAAAATCATATGAGACGGATACTAGTACTTCTAAGTTGCTTAACCTGTTTTAGTTGCCTCAAAGAGGAAACTGACCCCATTCCTTTGGAGAATACAGTCAATGAGGACATAGCCTCTTACCAAGAAGTTGGATCTATTGGTTTGGGCGGCTTAGGCGCTGCGGAAATCACCGCATTCGATCCTGCCACCAAGCAGCTTTTTGCGGTTAACAATAGCGCGGTCAATAAAATTGACGTGATTGACTTGTCTAATCCGGCTGCCCCAACTTTGGTAAAGTCCATTACACTTACAACTTATGGTGGTTATGTAAACAGTGTAGATGTTTATGATGGTAAGCTTGCCGCGGCAATTGAATCGACCAACAAGCAGCAGAATGGTAAAGTTGTCGTTTTTAATACCACCACCTTAGCCGAAGTGAAAGTAATCGAAGTAGGTGCCTTACCCGACATGGTTACCTTCTCTAAGGATGGAAAATACATCCTCACTGCCAATGAAGGAGAACCAAACGATGCCTACACCACGGATCCAGAAGGAACCGTTTCGATCATCAAGGTGGCAGATTACTCGGTTAAAACGTTGAATTTTGCTGCATTCGAAAGTCAATTGGCTACACTAACTGCCAAAGGATTTCGGATTTATGGTCCAGGTAAAAATTTCCTGAAAGACATCGAACCTGAATACATCACCGTTTCGGATGATTCCAAAACAGCATGGGTAACGCTTCAAGAAAACAATGCCATTGCAGAATTAGATATCGTGGGTGGGGTTTTCAAAAAAATCACTCCCTTAGGCTTTAAGAATTATGGAGCAGCAGGGAATGAAATTGACCCAAGCGATAAAGATTCTAAGATAGAATTCAGATTGGCAGACAATGTATTCGGGATGTATCAACCCGATGCCATCTCTCAATACACCTACAACGGGATTCCCTACCTATTTACAGCAAATGAGGGAGATGCTCGAGAATACACTGGATTTACGGAGATGCGAAGAGTAGGCGCAAGCGCACATGTGCTTGATGCTACCAAATTCCCAACTGCGAGCACCTTGAAAACAGATGCGCAGATTGGAAGATTGAATACCACCACTACCTTGGGTGACACGGATGGGGATGGTGATTTTGATGCGATTTATACCTTAGGCGCCCGATCATTTAGTGTTTGGAATGGATTGACGGGTGATCAGGTGTTTGATAGCAAAAATGAGTTGGATAAAAAAGCACTCGAATCTTCAGTATATGACGATGGCCGAAGCGACGATAAGGGCACTGAACCTGAAGCAGTGACAGTAGGAAGAGTAGGCAGCAAGCAAATTGCCATCGTAGGTCTAGAGCGGGCGGATGCCTTCGCTATCTATGACATCTCAACTCCTACAAGCCCAGTATTTGTGAAATTAATTAAAACAGGTGATGCCCCTGAAGGAGTTTTGTTTATTCCTGCAAGCAAAAGCCCAATCCAACAAAGCTTGATCGTAGTTTCTAGTGAAAATGATGGTTTTGTAAAAATCTACAAGGCAACCAAACTATAAGAATGGACTTATTTTCCTTCACTGGTCTTATTTACCAAAAGAAGGAATAGACCAACTAAAAAAGCCCTCCGCAGCAAGCGTAGGGCTTTTTTAGTTATCATCTTTTTCTAACCTATTCTCTACCATCTAGTAAATTACCCAAGCCTCCCAACACACTGCCCTCTTCTTTTCTTGTAGATCCACCGTATTGCATGATACGTCCAGCAAGTCTACTGATCGGAAGGGACTGCAACCATACTTTTCCTGGGCCTCTCAAGACGGCTAAAAACAAGCCTTCTCCACCAAACATAAAGTTCTTAATTCCCTTTACCATTTCGATATCAAAGTCAACGCCTGCAGTATAGGCTACCACACATCCTGTATCTACCTTAAGTACTTCGCCCGGCTGCAGATCCTTTTCAACGATATATCCTCCAGCATGTGCAAATGCCAATCCATCACCCTCTAACTTCTGCATAATAAATCCCTCACCACCAAAAATGCCAGTGCCCAGCTTTCGTTGAAGCTCAATGCCAATGCTTACTCCTTTGGCGGCGCATAAAAAAGCATCTTTCTGTGCGATTATTTTTCCTCCCAGTTGCTTCAGGTCAAATACGATGATTTTACCAGTATAGGCAGAGGCAAAGCTTACCTTCTTTTTTCCTTGGCCGACATTGGTAAATGCAGTCATAAACAAACTTTCACCTACCAGTAAACGCTTGCCTGCACTGAATAATTTACCCATAAATCCACCGGATTGCTCCTGGCTTCCATCGCCAAAAATGGTTTGCATTTCAATGCCACTTTCCATCATCATAA